>NZ_CP041688.1 GCF_007362475.1 Chryseobacterium sp. SNU WT5 | reverse complement strand
GCAGATATAAATTTTCCCCCGTTAACCAATTTCCTGAAACATCTTTAAACTGGTCTAACTGCGACATAAAAATTATAACAGCCAAACCATTGACAAAACCAAAAATCACGGGATGTGGAACCAATCGAATGAGTTTTCCTAATTTTAAAAAACCTGCTAACATCTGTATAATACCTGCCAAAATAACGGTGGCAAATACATATTCTACACCGTGTGTTTTTGCTAAAACGACAATGACAACAGCAATTGCTCCAGTTGCTCCAGAAATCATTCCAGGACGACCACCTAAAATAGACGTAACTAAACCCATCATGAAAGCGGCATAAAGACCAACAAGCGGAGAAAGACCTGCTATTAAAGCGAACGCCACGGCTTCGGGAACTAAAGCCAAAGCAACCGTGATACCTGATAAAATTTCTGTTTTGTAATCTATTGTTTGTTTGAAGTCAAACAAATTGATAATTTTTTGCATAAAAGATAATATGAAAAGTTTGTAATAATGTGATAAGTTCCCAAAATTTAAATTTCGGGTACGAGAATAAAACCAATAAGATGAATTGGGAAAAACAACGACTAACCAACCATTAAGGCGGTGTAATTTGAGAAGATTTTTGAGTTGCTTTTTTCATTGAGTCTGCAAAAGTACTATTTCTCTTGCGAAAAGACAAAATACAATGAGTAAATTGCGTGAACAAGAGGGCAGCAGGTAATAACTAAGCTTTAGCTGCGCTCTGTTCACTTCGTTCGGGTCGTTTTGTCTGCAAGACAAGAAATCGAAGGTTCGGCGAAGCCAAATGAATTGATATATCACCGAGACCTTTAAAAAATAAAAATTACGAAGTAAAGCCTGTTGAACGGAACCTCCGGTGGCTTTTCCTCCCCAGTTGGTCACCTTATGGAGTTATCGATTTTAGAATTTAGGATATTAGAGCAGTTTTTTAGAAGGACTGCTTTTTTTGTGGCGTTTGCCTTATAAGTGGTCTAAGGACTGAGTTATTTAAGATATTATTACGTCTCCAGGAAAAATTTAATTACAATTGCGGGAAATAATAGTCGGAAAAAACATATCTTAGTGATTAGAAATAAATCTCACGAATATCAGACAAATACCTACCAAATACGTTGTATTTGTCGGACGAAGTAAGACATATAAACGAGTTGGGAAAAATCGCCCTTTGGGACGATTTTTCCCAACGGCCAGCTCGGCTTCGCCGACTGTCGGGAAACCATCGTTGCTTTCGCACGACGTTCTCCCAACAGTCGCCTTTGACGCATTCCGAAAAGAAGTTTGCAACTTCTTTTCAGAACGACGACAAAGCCGAGCTGGCCGTTATGGGCTATTTTAACAACAACCGTTTATAAATTGACAAACAGAAAACAAATAGAAATATAATTTGACTTTGACGACAATATTAATCCTTATCATAAGTTTCTTCGCTTCTCTTGTTAGGTCAACTTTAGGTTTTGGAGAATCTCTTATTGCAGTACCATTATTTTTACTTTTACTGCCTCTTGAAGTAGCCGTTCCGTTATCGGTTATGCTGTCGATTGTTATCGCTTTGGTTATCGTAATTCAAGACCATACAAAAATCCATTTTCAGAGTGCAAAATGGTTGGTATTATATGCTTTACCTGGTATACCATTGGGTTTATTAATCCTTATCTATGGCAACGAATCATTTGTAAAAATAGCTCTTGGACTTTTAATTATACTGTATTCTCTCTATTCATTGTTTAACAAGAAAATAAAAATACAGGGACAAGAAAACAATAGACTTTGGTTGTTTATTTGTGGTTTTTTGTCGGGTATATTTGGGGGTGCTTATGGACTAAACGGACCGCCATTAGTTGTTTATGGGAATTTAAAAAATTGGACTGCTAAGCATTTTCGAGCAACACTACAAGCTTATTTTCTTCCTGCAAGCTTCCTTGGTGCCATTGGTTACTATGCAAAAGGACTTATAACGACAGAAGTTAATTATTATTTTCTGCTTTCATTGACAACAACTATCCCTGCAATATTTTTAGGAAGATATTTAAACCATAAACTAAACGATAACTCATTTTTCAAATACGTTTATTGGAGCTTAATCGGAATTGGTTTAATTTTAATCTTAAACTCATTGAAATGAAAAACAAAACAGCCCATAACAGCACCTACAAGAAATTGGCGGCTCAGTGGTTAAATGAAGCTTTGTGCTTCGTATCAAGTTCAGTGCTGGCAGACATTTCAGTGCTTCGAAATCGCCAACTTCTTGTAGCTGCAAACCGTTATTTGCGATTTTAATAGCGCCGTTTCCAAAATAAAATTTGCCTAATTGAAATTAAAGTAATTACTTTGTAATAACAAAATATAGAATTATGGAATTATCTGTTATAAATATTGGAAACTCGAAAGGAATTAGACTTTCTAAAACTATTCTTGAAAAATATAACATTCAGAACAAAATCGAAATTATCCTCGAAAAAGGTTTTATAATTTTGAAACCTAAAGCGGAACCAAGGAAAGATTGGGAAGAAGCATTTAAAGAAATGCACGAAAACGGAGACGATCAACTTTTAATTGATGATGTTTTTGAAGACGAAAATTTTGACGAATGGAATTAAAACAATATCAAATTGTACTGGTTAATCTTGATCCAACAATTGGAAGCGAAGTTAAGAAAACAAGACCATGCGTTATTTTTTCGCCAAATGAAATGAATAAACATTTGCAAACGATAGTTATTGCACCTATTACAAGCAGTTCCAAAAATTATCCAACCAGAGTTGAAATTAAAGGAAATAAAACTAAAGGTTGGGTTATGATTGACCAAATAAGAACTGTTGACAAGCGAAGAATTTCAAAAATTTTTGGAGAATTGTCTGAAAAAGAAATTCAAAAAGTAAAAAGTGTAATAAAAGAAACATTCGTAGATTAAAAAACCACAGGTAATAACTAAGCTTTAGCTTCGCTCTGTTCAGCTGTACCTCGGGTCGTTTTGTCTGCAAGACAAGAAACCGAAGGTTCGGCGAAGCCAAATGAATTGATAAATCACCGAGACCTTTGAAAAATAAAAATTACGAGTCGAGATGACCAAAGCAGTTTTTTAGAAGGACTGCTTTTTTTGTGGCATTTGGTAGTCTTTAGGAGTGTTCTAGATTTTCAAGGGTATTATACTTTAATTACAATTGCGGAAAACAATAGTCGGAAAAAACAATAAATGAAATAATAAAATCCAAACAAATAATTCTTCCACCATGTATCAGCCTGTGTTAACTCCAGAAACTTTTATTTTTGCTAATTTTGAAACAATACTGTCGAACTCGCAGAATGTTTAGAGTTATATCACAACTACTAAGGAAGTTCGTAAAATGCTAATTAATAGGTCATTGATTATTTTTTATCTTAATTTTTAAATCTTTTTGAACAGGTTCCCAATCATCAAATAAACAGTAATATAATCTCCCATTTTTTTCAAATTCTATATAGTTAAATGAATGATCAGTAATATGAAGTGACCTTATGAACTGTTTTTCATTACAATTTAATAAATGGTATTTATACTGAAATATACACTCTTTAAAATTACTATCGTTCACAAACAATCTAATTTGATTCTCTTCGGTTTTTGTTATTTTGAAAAAATTTAAAACTCTTAAAAAATTTTCAACTTCAAAACTGCATCCACAATATCTATTTTTATAAGAAAAATTAATGGTTCCAAATATGCTAACCATCAAATCCTCATTTTTAACGTTTTTTAAAAATAATATTTCCTCTTTGTTTAGATTTTCGAAGTTATTCATGTAGTACATATCGAACTCTTCATCATATTTCATTTCAATATTCTGATGAAACCCATATGCTTTTTCCACATAAGTTTTACGAAAGTAAAATGAATCGATGAGATCTATAATTTGGGACTTATAAATATCGTTTTTAGAAAAAACTGAATCAATTTTATCTTGAAGTTCTGTTTTTATTTTATTGTTCGCGGTGGTGTTTTTAATAATCCTTAAACACTCAATAATTTGGTTATCATCTATGTCATCAAGGCAAAATTTAGGCACTCTCTCGAAATATTTAAAACATTCATCAACGTGATAAACCATATTTCGATAATTTGCTTTTTTTAATCTCATAAATTTTGCAAACTCTACAGAGTCTGGATAACCAATACCAAATCGTTCAGATTTTATTTGATCTAATAGATTAATCGCATTTTGTCTCAGTGTAAGGTAATCTCCATAAATGCTGCTTTCCGCTTCTAATAGGTTTGATTCTTTTACGTTCTCATTCTGTATTTTTTTTAGTAGTTCAAGGGAGGGAACGTTTCCATTTTTTAAACATTCAACGAAAATTAGAACAATCTGCCTTTTATAAAACCACTCTCCTACAATCTTCTGCTTTGAAAATAACCGTTTAGTACGTGCTTCCAGAAAACCTAAATCTGGATAATAGAAAATATTAAGAATTTCATTATCCTTAATTCCTGATCCTGTTTTTATACTATTAAGTCTGCTCTTGAAATTATTTGTAATACCTACTTTAATTTTGCTTTTAAGTTCAATTACATAAAAATCTTTATTTTCTGTCATTCCACTAAATTTTTGCTTTCCTCAATAATTCGGAAATAATTATCGCTCATTTCCTCATCAGAAATAATTTTTTTTTCATTCCCAATACCGTTAACCAAATCTGCTAAGAATTGAGTATTTAGAAACTCTTTGGGTTTACCTTCGGCAACAATGCCATAAAATTGCCCTGGTTCTAAATTGATTAGATCTGTAACTTTTACTCTATCTCTCTCTTGAATATTTTCACTTTTACCTTTTGTATTATTACTCTGAATATGGACAAATGTTCCACTGGTTCCGCTTCCAGTGTTTTTATTTGTAAAAACTCTATCTTCCTTCGAAAAGAGAACTTTAACCATTTCAGCTGTTTTACCATTTGTCACCCTGCCGAAAAATTGATTTCCGAGGTTAGAAATAATTATCTGAGCTTTATCCTGTCCATACTTATCGACCAACTGGCTAAAATCCTGAACTCCAAAAATCGTAGAGATTTTATTACTCCGTGCAGTTGCTGGTATTTGTTCAATATTCGGAATAAAAATGGTTGGCGCTTCATCTAAAAGTACGACACTTTTCAATCTCCCAGGCCTGTTCATTTGCCTCACAGCCACGCTTATAATTAAAGAAATTAGAGGAGCGTAAACTTGCGGCAATGTGCTATCATTACCTAAACATAAGAAAGATGGATTTGCCGGATTGTTTAACTCTAAATTTACACCATCTTCAGACAATAGCCAGAAAACATCTTTTGTGTTTAAATATGATAAAGCGGTTTGAATGGTCGATAAAATTCCCGCAACTTGATTCTGTGCTTCGTTCTCCAAAGATTGTCTTAAAGATGTAACCATTCCTGCTGCTTCATAATTTTGAGACATTTTAAGCAATAATAATTTTATATCCGCATGAAGTAAAAGACTTATTACATGTGGTAATGTACAGTATTTTGGATGATCTTCCTTAAGCCACCACATAACCCCAGCAATTATCATCTTAGCATTATTTGACCAAAAATCAGCTTTCTTGATGCTCTCGGGAATCAAATTATTTACAAGTGCCTGAGAATATTCAATGGCCATTACACTTTTTGTTAAATATTTTGGTGCGATTGGATTTATTCTATCGCTCTGTGATGGATTTTTGAAATCAACATTTCTAAATTTCGTATTAGTTCCGCTATAACTAGCTCTTACTTTATTGGTTAATTCAGGACTTTTAAAATCATATAATATTCCAGTATATTCCTGTTCCGCAATTTGTTTAATTATTGGTTCGAAAATACTCGCAGATTTTCCAGATCCAGCCCCTCCTTGTATATAAATACCTCTAAATGGATTTGCTAAATTTATAATTCCGGAGCTAGTTTTAAAAATAAAGCCCTTTTTCTGTACTTTCAAATTATTCTTTTCAAAAATCCTGATACCGTTTTTATTTTTCTTCCTCAGATCATTATAAAACAAAAAACCTACAAAAGTCAATGGGAAAATCATTATAAACAAAGAATAATTTCCGATATATCTTGACAAAGTAGTCGACATTGATCCTCCAACATATAAAAAAAGAAATGTTCCTACACCCACAAATGCAATTCCTCTAATTATATTTTTAAACTTTCCTAGTTTATAAGCAATGAGCCAAAAGGAAATAGATATTAAGGATATTAAGATTTTAATCCACATTTCCAATGTAAGTATTCCCTTAGGTATCGTTTCAAGAAAATTATCTCCTAGAATTTGCCAAAATGGAGCTATAACACCTAATAAATTAACTGCTACTAGCATTGCAACAAACACTAATAAAATCCCCTTAAATATTTGAGGTAAACAACCTAATGCATTCATATTTTTCTATTTTGTATCTACTCCTCTTTCTTCTGATAAACCCTTATTGAGATCACTCATTTTCTCGAATTCTTTTATTTGATTTGCCATTATAAGTTTAATTTCAATGTCTAATTGAAAATTGGCGTTTTTCTCACTTTCTATCATTTTTTTTATTTCGTCCCGAGATAATCTTTTCTTAACAGTAGGTAGCACTGTGGTAATCACATGCCCTGTCACTTTATTAGTTTCATTAACCATTATATTTTTAATCTGTCCAGATTTATTTCTTATTAAATTAAAATTAAAACCCATTGAGCGCATATACTGACGATATTTATCAAAATTTTGAGGTTTCAATTGCATCACTTGTTTATGAGCTTGAAACATTTTTGACGATGTTTTTTCTGTACCTAAATCATTTCTTAATTTTTGCACTTGTTGTGACATTGTTCTTTTAATTTCAGACATTTTAAATTCTTGGCCTGTAGCATTTTCCTTAACTCGAAATCCTTGTAAATTTCCCGATGCATTAATTGTAGGTTTTATTTCATACCCAGTCGATTTCATGTACTGTATATATTTCGAGATACTAACTGGCTTTAGATTCATCACTTTTTTATGGTTTTCAAAAATTAGGGTTTTTTCCCTTTTAGAAATGCTCAACTTTTTTTCAATATTATCCTGCTTTATATCACGTGCGGAAACTAATCCTCTTTCCTTTGCAATTTTGTGAGCAACATTTTGAGCTTTCAATACTATGAAATTATCTTTAATGGCCTTATTATTCTCATCTATTCTGTTAATTAATAAATGTATATGCTTATGATTTTTTTCTGTATGAACAATAGCCAAATATGCTTGTTTATCAGGATTCACTCCAATTCCCCTCATAAAATCTCGGCTTATCTCCTTTAATTCTTTATCGTTTAACTTTTGTCCGTCTCCAGGTTCCGGGCTTATATATGCGGTTATAAATTTTTTATTACAGTCCGAATTTAAAGATTGTTGAATTCTAAAACTCTGCATTATTTCACTCGATTTTTCACCATACAGCATATTTCTATCTAACTCATATCCTTTTCTTTCATCAATAAGATAATCGACTCCCTGCGTACTCCCTTTTACAGATTTTGCACTTGCTGTCATTTTAAAAATTTTAATATTTCAACTTTTAATTCTGCATTGATTTTTTTCAATTCTAAAATCAAATCTTCCCTATTTTCTTTATTTAAAATATTCCCTAGATTTTTCAAAGCGTTACTGATATAAGTTAGATTTTTCCAAGCCTCTAATTCTTCTTTGGAAAAACGCACATTTAATTTTTTATCAATTGCGGATCTTCTCATATATTCAGAAATGGATAAACCAGCCTCCCTAGATTTTGCAATAATTTCATCTCTTTCTTGCAACGTTACTCTTACTTCAATTTTCTTACTTTTCATAATTTTCATTCAATGATATATCTGAGAACTTAAAATTTATTTTGCCGACCAACGGGAGCAAAACGAGATGTATTTGGCGTGATAAAAATCCAATTTTGCAAAACAAAATTTATTTTTGTCCTGACAAAGACACTTCTCGACCTACAACACTTTTCAATTTTCATCTTTCTTCTACTTTATTTTAAAATCTCCAATCGTTTTAGGAAAAACCCTACTTCCATAGTCGGAAAAAAACATTTCAAAAAATGCGGGTGGGTGAAATGAGCCATAAATTGGCTTCTTATATTGAACAAAAATTCTCCGGTTTTATTGCGTAAAATTAAAATCCTAAAATAGTAAATTATGATTTTAACGGTTACAAATTCAGATTCACGAATTAAAAAAGAGGGTGCTTATAATGAAAAATTAGCATCCAATTTTTCTGAATTTTTTAGAAACTATCTAATCACAAAACAAAAAAACCTCCCATAAAATTCGAGGTTACAATTCTTAAAAATGGTGATTTTTATAAACACATTAATATTGTCCAATCCATTTTCTAAATTCTGCGGTAGATGAAGTGCTTGTGATTAATTTTGCTTTTACATTACTCATCTTTATGCTTAATCTATCGTTAAAATAAGGTTCAATTTTTTCAATAAAATTAATGTTAATAATTTCTCCACGATTAATTTGAAAAAATACTTTAGGGTCTAATTCTTTAGCCAAGTCGGAAAGTTTATATCGAAATTCATGTTCTTTACCTGATTGATCTATTGCTGTTAACTTTCCTAAATGTGAAAGTATTGCTGCGGTTTCCTCCGTATTCAAAATTTGAATTTCTGTGGATGTTTTGATAATAATTCGCTCTTTATATCGCTTTATTTTTTGCTCAAGTAATTCAGAAATAACGCTCCAATCTTGATTTCTTTCGGAGGTTCTTAAACCATTAAATTTCTTCATTGCCTGAAAGAATCGCTCAAAATTAATTGGTTTTAAAAGATAAGCGATTCCATTTACATCAAAAGCATCTTGATAGTAATTGTTGTAAGCTGTTGTGAAAATGATGGGAGAAGTGATGATATTTTCTTTTAATAAAGAGAAAACATTGCCATCTAAAAGTTCGATATCACTATAAACAAGGTCAACTTGACCATTTTTGACAATCCATTCTTTGGTTTTCTCTTTACTTTTTAAATATGCGACAACTTCAATGGTTGGATCATATTTTTTCAAATGTTCGGTGATGATTTCTGCATTTAGCGTTTCATCTTCTAAAATTAAAACTCTCATTATATTAAAGGGATTTCCACAGTAAAAAGTGTATCCGTTTGCTTAAAATTTACTTTTTTTCCAAAATTAAGTTCATAACTTTTTTGTAGAAATTGATTTCCAACTCCAGAACCATGAGTAAAATCTACCGGCTTAAAATCATTAGAAACAAGGATGTATCCTTCTATTCTATTTATATTTATTTGCAATGGTTTTTCTTCGGAACCACGATTATGTTTTATTGCATTTTCTAAGCAAAGTTGCAAAGAACAGGGTAGAATATATCCACTCTCATTATCTATATCAATTTTAAAATTATAAGCGTTTCGAAATCGTTTCTTCATGAGAGAAATATATTTTTTTAGAAATTCTAATTCATCCTTTAAACTTACCAATTCTTTTTCACTGTGATTCAAGAAATAACGATAAACGTCGGAGAAATCTTCAATAAACATTTCAGCTTCATGGGGGCTTTTCTTTACCAAGCCAGAAAGAACACTCAAATTATTAAAAAGAAAATGCGGCTCTAGGTTTTTTTTTAAAATTTTAAAATGAAGAATTTCTTTTTCCTTTTCCGTGATTTGGAGATTAATTTTAGTTTGTGCATTTTCTTCAAAATAAAAATAAGCCAAAGAAAGTCCACTAATATAAAGATGGAAAATAACTGTTGTAAAAACTAAATTTCCTACTAACATGCTAAAATCGGTTGATAAATCGTAGATAATTAATCGAAGTGCAATGTAGTAGATACTTTGCAAAACGGCATAAATAAATAAACTAAGAACTAACGCAGAAGCAATTAGAGAAATTTTCTTTAACTGTATTTTCCTCGTAATTTTCCATGCGATAATTGTACTCGCAAGGGATACTATGCAGGAAATAATTCCAAAAACATGAGTGCTAAATTTGAAAAAATCAATGTCACCAAATCTTTTAGTAATGTGCAAAACGTAGGTTTGAACCGCATTAATTAATACGATAAATAGTAATGCGAAAAATAGATTGAAGATTAGTTTTTTGGTTTTCATAATTAATAAATCAAAAATGGGTAATTTTCCCTTAAGATATTACCCATTTTATATTTTATTTAGCTGGATTTATTAAAAAATCTTTTACTTCACCTTTTTCATTAAAAGTCTGTATTTTCGGATCTCCCTTTTCATTCACATAAACCATCAATTTCGGCTGACCATTTTGATCTGCAATAAATAAACCCTGTGAATTTCCCGTGGTTTTACCTAAAAACAAAAGTTTACTGCTTCCGTGATTTTTAGAAATATCAATTATTTTTTCTTTTCTCAGCTTTTCATCATTGATTTTTTCTGCGTCTTGATAAGCTTTATTTCGTGCGTCAATTCCAGTAAGACTTTTAAAACTATTCACAGAAAAACCACGCTCAGAAGTCATTTTACCTCCTTTAATTGATTCATTATTTAATATTTGAATCACTTGATCATCTTTGTATTGATCCATAGTAATTGACATACCATTTTTTATACTTCCATCAGATCTTTTTTTATTCTCGTAAATAAGTCCACCACATTCATCACCCAAATCATTAAAAAAAATCATTCCTGCTTGTCGTTCTCGTTTTTCCCAGTCTTTGCCGTTCATTCTACCAGAATGTTGTAATTCCTTATTAGAAATAACCATTCTAATAGTTCCATCTTTCTCGATGACATTAATTCTTTGGACATTAATTTCATCAAAATTTTCAATTTTTCTTTCTAATCTAAAAGAATTTAAAATGGTGAAAAGCAATCCAACTATTCCAAAGATTACAATTCCTAAAGGCAGTTTAATCGTTGTTCTCATAATACTTATATCTTGTTTTTTTTAATTATACTGTAAATATATTTTGATCGAAGTATTAATGAAAGTTCCGTGATTTGAATTAATGAAAATCTATAATGAGATGTGGGAAAATTGAAATAAACAATTTTCACTAAAGTTTAAATATTATAATGATCTATCAAATATCATTGGAATGCTTTATATATTTTAGTTGAAAAAACCTCCCATAAAATGAGAGGTTTTTTTCTTAAAATTGTTCTAAATATTTCTTCGCTTTTTTTGATTGGATGAACGCATTTTTAATGTCTTCAATTCTATTTTCTTTGTGCCTATCGGACCACCCTTTAAGGTATCTGATTGAATTTAAAAGTTCATCAGTAATTCCAAATTGAAGCGCCAAAAGCATTGATCCCATTTCGGCAACTAATTCCTCAAATGAATACTTAATTTTGTCATTAAATCCGTCACAAAGATTTCTGTCTAATCTTATTTCGTGTCCTGTCCAATGAATAATTTCATGAAATAAAGTAGTATAGAATTTCACTTCTGAAACGAAATGTTTTTTTAACGGCATCTTGATATAATCAAATATTGGAAAGTAACTACCATGTGATATCTGTTCAAATTTAATTTGCAAAGAAGCATTTTCAACTAATTTTTGAACGAAATTTTCACAATTTATTTGATCAACAAATTCTAAATCTTGGGCTTCATCTAGACCAATATTCAAATTTAATTCTTCTAAATTTTCAATCTGATTTGAATTAAAAACGACATAATTTTTAATCACCGGATATTTATTTATTTGCTGCAGTTCTGCGGAACTCATATTTTTAATCTGCTCCAAAGTGTACGATTTTAAAGTTTCCCGATGCTTATATACAAAACTGAAAAATTCAATAACAACTCCTTTTGATCCTTTTTTAAGTTTTCCGCCTGCCTTTGAAATAGAGTTAAATGTTGCGTATAAACTAGAGGTAAAACCATTGGTAAGCGTATCGATATATAAGGTCAATAAATTGAATCCTTTATACGTATTCTGACTAAATAGATTTTTTGGTGCTTGAAATTTATAAGTGGTGTAAAGTTCCCAATCCTGGGCTTTTACCTTATCCAAGTTCTCTATAATTCTAGAGATAAATTTATCTTCACCTTTTTTAGAAATCTGATTTTTTTTACTTTTTGAACTGTGGGTTTTTTGGGCTGTTGCATTCATAATATTTAATTATTTATTTAGTTATAAACTTATTTAGTTATTTATTTGTTAATGAGGACACGTTTTTTTTTAAACTGAAAGATTTTATAGCGGACTGGAAAGAGCTTTTATTTAACGGGTTTTAGGGCTTTTCGAAAATGTTAAAGAACTTACTGCTTTTATCTTTATTCGTATAATTGAGGTGTCTTTTTCTTTGCTAAATGACTTTAAAAGGAATGATTTCTAAAACTGAAACAACGTGGAAGCAGGAAATGAATTTGCCCGAAGGGTTTAGGTGGGTTCGTTAATATTTAAATTAAGTGAAGCTAAAATATTGATGGATTCCCAAATTTATTTTTTTAGGAAGACTTCCATTTTTAATTTTGCATACAGAAAAACACCAGAAATGGAATGAAAGAAAAGCAGAAGAGTTGTACGTTTTTGGAATGCTATAAATCGTTATCAATAACTTTCCAGTAAGTGGAAAATTTTTCAAACAAAAGTGAAATTCAATCTTTGAGAGAAGTTGAAGAGATATTAGCTGGTAAAGCTTTCAAATAACTGCAGATGAAATTGTGGAAAAGCTCGGGCAAAGTAGTGGCAAGAAAAATTGCGATTTATTTTTTTTTCCGAAGCTAAATTATTTTTAGTTGAAAAAGAATTGACCGAAAGCAAAGCGACAGGGAAATGTTTTTGAAACGTAAAGAAAATAGTATAGGTAGTGAAAAATAAAAGCAATAGGTCTAAATAAATGGCGGGAACCAGAATGTTTTAGATCTATTGCTTTTAAAAATCTGCAATTTTTTTGAGCGTGGGCAAAGCGTTGGCACTTTTTCCGAAAGTATTCTATTTTTAGCTTAAAAAGAATTGACCGATAGCAAAGCGGTAGGGAAATGTTTTTTAAGCGTGAAGAAAATGGAATAATGAGTGAAAAACAAAATTAAAAGTCTGAATAAATGGAATGTTCCCGACAGGGTTCAATGAAATGTTTCAGATTTTTAATTTATAATATTATTTTTATTTACAAACGAAAATCAGTAAAATAAAACACACTTTTATTTATAATCGTTAAATACGTGGCAATATGTTTGATATAAATTAAATATAAATTAAAAATTCAAAATTATGAAAGCAGCAGTTTTTCACAGTCCCGGAAAAATAACTTGTGATACGGTAGACGATCCAAAAATTAAAGAGCCCTCTGACATAATTTTGAAAGTAACATCTACAGCAATTTGTGGAAGTGATCTTCATATGTATTCCGGAGGCATTCCTCAACCAAGACCAATGACAATGGGTCACGAATTTATGGGAATAGTAGAAGAAATCGGTAGCGAAGTAACTAAATTAAAAGTGGGTGATCGTGTTGTTGTTCCTTTCCCAGTTGCATGTGGATGCTGTTATTTTTGCAGTCATGATTTACCTGGGGCATGCGAACATAGCAATGAAGAAAATTATGGACCTGAAGGTGGAATAATGACGGAAAAAGGTGGTGGAATGTTTGGTTACACCGATTTGTACGGGGGTTATGATGGAGGGCAAGCACAATATGTACGAGTTCCATATGGAGACTTCGGCCCACGAGTAATTCCGGATAATTTAACGGACGATCAAGCATTATTCTTAACAGATATATTTCCAACAGGCTATACTGGGGTGATGTGGGGTGAATTAAAAGGCGGTGAAACCGTAGCAATATTTGGTGCCGGACCCGTAGGAAGTATGGCCACAAAAAGTGCTATTCTAAAAAATGCTGGGCAGGTTATTGTAGTCGATACTCAACAATATCGCTTAGACCAAATTAAAAGACTAACTGGGTGTGAAACCATTTTGTGGAAAGATGGTAAAGAGGTAATTGAACACATAAGAACCCTGACCCATGGTCGTGGTGCAGATTTATGTATTGATGCGGTGGGATTCGAGCCAGATCGAAATCTAATAGATAAGGCAAAAGCTGTCATTAACTTGGAGAAAGGTTCAATTAAAGTGGTAGAAGCTTGTATGAGTGCAGTTCGCAGAGGCGGTAAGGTATCCATTCTTGGAGTTTACCCCTACAATTATGATAATTTTAAACTCGGTCAAATATTCGATAAAGGATTAAGAATACAGGCGGGACAGTCTCCCGTACATGCGATTATCGATGAATTACTAGGATATGTAAAAGATGGGGAAGTAGTCCTAGACGATATTATCACACATCGACTGTCAATAGACGAAGTAGCTAAAGGTTACGACATCTTTGACAAAAAAGAGGATGGCTGTGTAAAGGTGGTTTTAGATCCATGGATCTAAATAAAAAATAATTAAATAAAACCCTGCTTTTAGCAGGGCTTTTCTTATACGCGATATCAAATACGAGAGAATTATTGTCCACCAATTTATATAAATCAGTCATTAAAATCTAACGCCTTTAATTTTAGTAAGATATTCTATTTTATCCTGTACTATTTCTTTCGTAAGATCTCTATGTTCGTAAAAGAAATAAACCTGATTTAGAAAACTAAAAATTTCCTCATCTACCATTGCAGAAAGAAAAACATATAGCTCAGTGCGATCTGGGTCGTCAAAATATTCTTCATCAAAACTTACGATGGTATCGGCTGAATCCTTCCACCGCTGTTTAAAATATCCGTCAAATTCAATGTCTTTTTCGTCTGCACAACTTCGTATTAAATCCATTGATTCGGCATAAATATCGTCATTAGGGTCTTCGAGAATATGACCAAAACTAATATCAAAAAGTTCGCAATTAGTCAAGGAATAGTAATATTGAGGATTGTTGTTTAAATTCTGAATCTGTTCTGAAAATAGATATTTAAGACGAAAAAGATTGCCCTTAGCCTCCTTTGCAGCATGAAATAAATTTTGATCATGAAACTTAGTTTTCAATTGCGGTCCATCTTTAAGAAAGATATCCAAACCATATCCATCCATACTGGATTTGCTCACTAAAATATCACTGATTATAAAATTAATCTTTACCATTAAAATAGGGTTTGTGGTATTTTATTGGGCTCCAAATTTACAGCCACCAACTTTGGATCAAAGGTAGGAAATGTAAATTCCTCTATGGGTTCGTCATTTAAAAATTTATCAGCCATTCTTGCATCAAGACAAAGAGGCATTCTAAGTTTAGAATTATGAACTACGCTCATTAAAGAATTTGAAATTGTTGTTACTAACCCAAAACCTATTTCCTTATTATCCCATATATCGTAAAAAGCTGCAATATAAAAATGATCTGAATTTTTCCAGTGCATCCTGTGTTTAATTTTTATCGGGGTTTTCTTTCCAGGATTTAGAACGTGCATCCAATCATAGAATCCAGTAACTGGAACTATGCACCGATTATTTTCAACCTTTTTATAAAATGTATGTGATTTTTCGGCAGTTAGATTAATGCCTTTTGCCGGTTTATCTTTCGGAATATCTTTATTTATTCCCCATGTCGCGTGAGTAATCTTACGACCTTCATGTTCTAATACAACAGGAATAGCAGGTCTTTGAAATGCATTGATTTCATCTGAATAATAATAATTATTTTCAACAATTTCAGCTTGAAGTTCCTCTGATACTTCAGAAATGGAAAGACCGTAATTATCAACTCGATTACACATTACTATTTATTTTGATTCTAAAAGTTCAACAATTATACCACGTAAATTTTATAGTCGGAAAAAACATTTATTTAACGAAAATAGACTTTTAGCACTTCTTATTTTTGTTTGTATACTTCTATTTTTCCATTTGATGTATTGGAAGCGCCTTACTGCAAATCAAATACGTGAAATATGATTTAGCTTTTGTTTTTGAATCTACAAAAATTTCACTTTTCCATTTTATGGTTAATTCCCAAGTATCCCATTTTCGTATTTTGAGATAATAGGGATCCAGATCATAAAACAGTACTTCAAAATGCTGGTTTTCTTTGTCACCAAGAAATTCTACGATGACCGATTGCGGAAGTTTGCCTTGTTTTGGTTCAACTGTTTCTCTTATAATTGCCTGGAGTTTCATGCAGCAAATATAGAAATGAATTGTACCAGTTATAAAAACTACTTGGCTACAATTTGTATCAAATTACCAAAACAGAAATATATAATGTTACTTTTGGTTTAGCCATTAATAATTTCTCCACCATTGGGATGAAGTACTTGACCATTAATGTAGCTTGAATCTTGGCTAGCCAGAAAAAGATAGGAAGGTGCAACTTCATTTGGCATACCTGCACGTTCCATGGGTGAATCACTTCCAAATTCAGAATTCTTCTTTCTATCAAACGACGATACAATTAAAGGAGTCCAAATAGGTCCAGGGGCCACCGCATTAACGCGAATACCCTTTTCAATAAGTTGTAAAGATAAACTTCGAGTAAAGGAAATGATAGCACCTTTGGTAGCGGAATAATCAAGAAGACTTGGACTACCTCTGTATGCCGTCACGGATGAAGTATTGATGATGGTACTTCCTTTTGCTAAGTAAGGAATTGCATATTTTGTAATCCAGAAATACGAGAAGAAATTATTTTGAAATGTTTTCAATAACTGCTTACTGCTGAGTTTCTCAATCGAATCACACTCCCAATGAAGACCTGCATTATTTACAACAATATCAATTTGTCCAAATTCACTTATGATTTCTTTTATAACCTTTTGACAATTTGCTTCTTTAGAAAGATCGCCCTTTATGATAATACAGTTTACACCATATTGCTTCACAAGCTTCTGTGTATGCTTTGCTTCTTTTGTTTCGCTGAGATAAGATATTGCAATATGAGCACCTTCTTTTGCAAATAAAAGCGCAACTGCTTTACCAATGCCGCTGTCGCCACCCGTTATTAGTGCAATTTTATTTTTTAATTTCCCCCCTCCTGAACTGGGCCGCGGAGTTGTCTCAGGAACCGGTTTCATATTATTTTCCATTCCAGGACGTCTCTGCTTTTGCTCCGGCCGTACTTTTTTTTTCCTTTCTTTTTCCATACTACTTATTATTTTCAAAATGTATTAGTAATCCAAATTTTCTAAATATGTTCCTTTTATAAACTTCTTCACTAAAAGACCCACTGCAAAACCGAAAATTCCATGCGCAATCGTCCAATACAACCAAGCGGCGAAGTCATTGCCAGCAGGAGGTTGTTCTGAAAGACAGGTAAGAAAAAATAGTGCTCCTCCCCCAACGGTGTAGACCGCTACATAATAAAAGATGGAAAACTGTTTATTCAGAAATTTTAAAATATAAAAGAGTCCTATGACGCTACAAATACAAGTTACAAAATGGAAAACATAGCCAAACAACCATAAGGGCCTTAATTCATTTAAAACAGGGATATAATCAAAATTAAAAAGTAAAATGTAAGCTGTATTTCCTGTTAATATATAAAGTATTTTTAGGGGTATAATTAAAATTACTCCGGCAGCAATTCCAATTAAAGTTAATTTAAAAAAAGTGGGAAGAGAGGGAAACGCTTTTTTCATAAAGTTTTTTTAACGGAGCAAGTACTTGCTATTTATTTATAACTTATTAAAAAATAGGATATACTACCATCTAGCAATTTATTAGTGGATACAAATTTTTTACCAACAATTCTTTTTTTTCATTTTAATCTTATTAATCTTAATAAAAACTTAACAGATTTTATAATTTGATGGCATACTGATTGGTTCATTATAGGGAACCAAAAAAATAAAATATTATGAACAATCCAACAGTATCAACATTGAATGATCTTTTACAAATCACAAATGATCGAATTGAAGGTTTCAACAAAGTTGAAGATAAGGTGTGGGAAAAATATCCTAATCTTAAATCAGATTATACCAATATGGTTGATCAGTCGCAAAAAATGAGACTAGAACTGAAGAGTTTAATCTCTGAAAGAAATGGAGATGCAGATGATTCAAC
This sequence comes from Chryseobacterium sp. SNU WT5, assembly GCF_007362475.1. Taxonomy (NCBI): domain Bacteria; kingdom Pseudomonadati; phylum Bacteroidota; class Flavobacteriia; order Flavobacteriales; family Weeksellaceae; genus Chryseobacterium; species Chryseobacterium sp. SNU WT5. The sequence goes on along the minus strand of NZ_CP041688.1, from coordinate 48,519 downwards.
TACCGTAGCAGGAGGACTGCACCGTACTTGGATTGATGTTAAAAATGCTTTTTCGAGCGATAATGCAGAATCAACTTTAGAAAATGTTACCTTCGGCGAAAATGCAGCTATCGAAGCTTACCAAAAGGCTTTGGACAGTGGCGATTTATGCCCGGAAAGTTCGAGAGTAATTCAGGATCAACTTCATAGTTTAAAAGCATCTTATGAAAAATTTAGAAACTTAGAAAATCGTCACGATTAAACTCCCCATTTTTATATCTTTTAATAAAAGCCGTCCCATTAAACAGGACGGCTTTATTATGGCTATAAATTTTAGATTTATCGCCCCAATATGAAAATTTCTCTATTCCGAAATAGGTTGCTGTTGACCTGTAGGAATATCTTGAAACAAATCAGGGAAAAAGGTAAGTAATATAAAATAAGAGATGATTGCAATAATAATTGCTGCAATTCCAATGATAACAACAGGTGCGGGTTTGTTTTTTTTCGAAGGTTCCATAATTTTAAAAGTTTATTTCTAGATTAAAATACAATTTTTAAACCATCATATTTGAAATCTGATATTTTCTGTCCAATTACACGCAAGTTATACCTATAAAAACAAAGCCGTCTCATTTCATTATGACACGGCTTCACTAAAACGATTTGTATAAAAAAAATTATCTCGTATAATTACTATCATTATACCATCTGTCGTAAGTGGATCGGGCATCATCTTCATGACGTGGTTTGAAACCCATATAAATTCCACCATCTTTAATGTGGTCTCTATATTTTTCAGCTTCATCTTCAGGCACTCCCATTCCGGTAAGTGCACCAATTAAACCACCTGTAGCTGCACCAGCTCCGGCGCCTGCTAAACCTGCCGCTAATGGCCCTGCAATAATTAATCCTAAGCCTGGTAATAAAACGTTGGTTCCAATCGCTGCTACCGCTCCTACTACTGCTCCAATTCCTCCTCCGATAAGTGATCCTGTACCTGCATTTTCCGCAACTTTGTCTCCTAATTCTGAATCATGATCGTTATTTTTAAAATAGCGGTCTCTTGTACTATCTGACATCATTACATTCACATCATCTTTTGAGTATCCTCTCGCCGATAAATCGTTGAATGCTGCATCAGCATCTTCCCGGGTATTAAATACCTTTGACACATAATCATTTCTGTACTCTGGTTTGTAATTGCTGTAATTTTCCATAATAGTTAAATTTTTAGTTGATGTAAAAAAGGCAATTAAAATGCCACCAAAGGCATTTTTAACTTAAATTAACAACCTTTAAGGTTTTTTAGTTCCGTATTCGCATTAATAAACCCTATTCTTTGTTTTTTATATTCTCAATTATTTTATTAACTTCGGTTTCAGTCAACTTAAGTTTAGCATTACAAATCTCTAAAAGATCTGCAGCACGCTTTACCTTCTTGGCCAAATCATCAACAGAAACTTCTTCAGCCTCAATATCGTTTGTTATCTGTTCTAATTCCTCAAATGCCTGTTGGTAGGTTAAAGTCGTTTCCATGATAGTCTTTTTTAGTATTAACGGTAGCTTTGATACTTTGTAATCTCAAAATAACTTCAATTTCAGCCCCAGGAGTGAATTTATTTGGATCACTGGTGATTTCTCCATTGCTTTTCACGATGGCAAACCCTTTCTTAAGTATATTTTCGGGTGAAATTACATTTATTAGAGAGACTGCACTTTTCAAAGCCAATTTTTCTTTGGAAATAATATGATTAGAAGCCGAAAGAATTCTTGGTAAAATTCTACTTAGCCCCCTTTTCTCATTGTTTATGGTGGTCTTTGGCAGACTCGCAATCACAAAGCGTTTAGAACTGATTTCCCTCCTAGCCTCCGAAATTTCATTCAAACATGAAGTCGTTAAATTTTGTTTTAGCGTGATCAATTGTAGTTTGCTTTTCTCAAGTGACGTTCGTGAACTGTTGACAATTCTGGAGTTAATTTTATTGAAAGTGAAATTTTGGTGAGCAAGGAAAGATTGAGACTTAATGATAATGGTCTGTTGAAATGAAAGTAATCGGTCTTCAAACATTTTGTTATGGGTAACAATGAACTCCGCTGCTTTTGTCGGAGTTTTCGTACTTGTATGAGCCATCAAATCTGTAATGGTTTGGTTTTTCTGATGGCCAATACCTGTAATAACAGGGATGGGAAATTTCGCCACGGCTAAACCTATCTTAAAATTATCAAAAATAAGAAAATCAGTTTGCGCTCCGCCACCTCGATTGATGATCACCGCGTCATATTTTTTCCCGGATCTAAAAACATCCAGCAATCTTTCTAAAAAAATTCCCGCATTCACCTCATTTTGAACCACGGTAAAGTAATCGTCTATTTCGAAATGATAACCATAAGGATTATTTATTAAAGTATGTTTAAAATCTTCATTTCCAGCAGATGTCTGCGATGAAATTACGGCAAGACGGGAAATTACTGGAGGCAGTTCTAACGATGAATTATAAGTGCTATAGTGGTCGCCTCTTTTCTGAATGATCGTAGGATAATTGGTAACAAGTCGCAAAAGCGTTTCTTGTCTTTTGGTTTCGATGACTCCTAAAGTAAAGGACGGATCAATTTCTATCAGTTCAAGGGAAAGGCCAAACACTTTATGAAAGTTGATACTCACTTTTGCCAGAACGTGAATATTATTGGTGAACTTCTGACCAGTACTCGCTTCAAAATCTTTAATTCTTTGCGAAGCATTCCCCCACGCTGCTCCTTTTATTTTTGCAACTATGAGATTGGTGGTGACATCTTTTTCTACAAATTCAAAATAATGATAATCTGTTTTTTGTTTAAAACTATGCTCGGTAATATCCGCAACGATCCAAAATTGCTGCATGAAGAAGGCTTCATTCAGCTTTGACTGAATGATGCCGTTTAATTGAGAGAGTGTTAAATGCGAGGAATTATTCATTTACTTTCGTGCACTTCCATTCTAAGAATACTTTATTGATCTCTATACTTCTTAAAATTCTCTGCCTGCTCAAAAATCTCCTTATACACTTCATCACGTGTAACTGGAGGATAACCATGCGCAGCTAGCTTCAAAATAAGATCTACTTTAAGTTCAGCTTTGATATCTTCACGCTCACTCCAGTCTGTGTATTTAGCTTTATCATCAATTATAATTTTAATATCTTTCGCTAAAGCAATCAGCTGTTCTTCTGTAAATTCGAATTTATATTTGTCTCGAATAGCTTCTAGAATATCATAAAAAGATTTCTCCTCAAAGTCAATTCCCATTTTTTCAAACGAAAACTTTTCGATTTTCAAATCGCGTATCAAATCCGCCATTTTTCCGGCGAGTTCGTCCAGTACATCGTTTGCCAAAACCATATCTTCACTTCTTTCGTTGTATTGATCGACGATGGTTTGAAGACGTTTGCTGAAATCAACGGCTTTTATTTTATTAACTTTTTTGAAATCGTCGATTGCCATTTTCAAAAGTCGTTGCAGTACTTTTATTTTGGTATTCGGCAATTTGATTCTATCAATTCTTTCCAAATATTCTTCACCGAAAATATCAATCTTTTCTCCTGCATTTTCATCCATTTTAAAGACTTCTTCTACGCCATCACTTTGCAGTGCTTCTTCCACCATTTTTGCGACTCTTGCATTCATTTGCGAAATATCTGGTGCCTCTTTTTTGGTGAGTTTATAAATGATGGAACGGATTGCGGTGTAATAATGCAATTCATCTACTTCATCATAAGTAAATGCTTCAGACGAACAGCAGATATTATAGGCCTCTTTCATTTTGCGCACAATACGCATAAAACGTTTTTCTAAATCTTCGGTGGACTGAATAAATTCTGCCCCAAGATTAAGATTTTCCAGTTTCATTATCGGGCTGCCTTCAAAGTAAGGTTTACTGTTGAAATTATGAAAGATCTTCCGCAAAAGATCCAATTGGTCTTTTACAATAGTGATGGCTTTATCTACATCCTCAAATTCATTTTGATCAGCATTGTTGAATTTCGCCAAAGCATAATTCATGTTATTCTTGATGCCGATATAATCGATGACCAAACCTTTGTCTTTTCCTTTAAACTTTCGGTTAACTCTTGATATGGTTTGGATTAAAGAATGTTCCTGAATTGGTTTATCAATATAAATACTGTCCAGAAATGGCACATCAAAACCTGTGAGCCACATATCGACCACAATTGCAATTTTAAAATTGGATTTTTCCTGTTTAAACTGGCGGTCTAGTTCTTTTCTATCATCTTTTGTACCTAAAATTTTGTAAAGATCGTCACCATCATCTTTGTCCCGCGTCATGACCATATTGACTTTGGCGATAGGTTTCAGATCTTTTAATTCTTTATCAGAAAGTTCCTGAGATTCATCGTGGGTTTTGATCGTTCCCCAATCGGGGCGAAGTTCCATGAGTTCTTTATAAAATTTATAAGCAATTTCACGGTTACTGGAAACGAACATCGCTTTACCACAAACCGTTGCACCTTCACTCACTCTTTTTTCGTAATGCTCCACAAAATCTTTTGCCAACGCCTGTAAACGCTCTTTGTCACCCAAAATGGCATTCATATTGGTGGTCGCTTTTTTACTTTCTTCCACCTGATATTCACTTGACCCTTCTGCTACGCAATTATTGTAATACTCCTCAATCTCTTTTAATTTCTCGGTTTTCAGGATCACTTTTGAGGCTCTGCCTTCATAAACAATTCTTACCGTGATCTCATCCTGCACCGATTCTTTCATGGTATAAAAATCCACCACTTCACCAAATACTTCTAGGGTCTTATCCACTGGTGTTCCGGTGAAACCAACATAAGTGGCATTCGGTAAAGACTGATGCAGATAAAATGCAAAACCATAACTGGAATTCACTTCTGTATCTGTAATCTTCAAATTTTTATCGAGGTTGATTTGCGAACGGTGCGCTTCATCAGAAATACAAATGATATTATTTCGGTTCGACAGTTCTTTTGCATCTTCCGTAAATTTGTGAATGGTCGTCAAAAAGACACCACCACTTTCTCTGCCTTTCAATTGGTTGCGTAAATCTTCACGGGAAGAAACCGTGACAATATGATTGTCTCCAATAAAGTTTTTAGCGTTTGTAAATGTGCCGGAAAGTTGTTCATCTAAGTCTGTTCTGTCTGTAATAAGGATAATGGTCGGACTTGCCATTTCTGTACTCCGCATCAATAAGCGGGAAAGGTAAAGCATCGTATAACTTTTGCCACAACCTGTTGCTCCAAAATAAGTTCCGCCTTTTCCGTCGCCTTCGGGTTTTCGGTGCAACAAAATATTTTCATACAGTTTTCTACTGGCGTAATACTGCGGATATCGGCAAACGATCTTTTCTTTTTTCTTACTCGTATCCGGGAAATAGATAAAATTCTGAATCACATCCCGTAATCTGTTTTTGTCAAAAAGCCCTTTTACCATGGTGAAAAGCGAAGCAATACCGTCTTTGGCAATCTGCTCATTGCTTTCGGCTTTGCGCCATCCATAGAAAAACTCGTAAGGGGCAAAAAGAGAACCTGCTTTGTTGTTCACGCCATCGCTGATAACCAGAAATGCATTGTATTTCATCAATTCTGGAATATCTCTTTTGTAGCGATTGGTTAATTGTAAATACGCATCGTGAATGGTTTTATTTTCTTCGATGGCTGTTTTAAATTCAAAGACCACCAAAGGAATTCCGTTGATGTAGAGAATGCCGTCGGGAATTCTTTTCTCGGTTCCTTTTATTTCTAATTGATTTACGAAACGGTAAATATTTTGGTCTTTTGCAGAATAATCGATCAACTGAATGAACAAATCTTTTTTGTGCGCCTCTTCTCTTTTCTGCACAAAACCATCGGAAACCAAACGCAGAATATCGCGGTTACTTTCGTACAAGGCGGAAGAAGAAAAATAATCCAGTTTTAGAATAATCTGCTTAATCTCGTTGGGCGAGATATCTGCGTAGTTTTGATAAAGATAATTCTTCAAATCCTCTTTCAGCAAAACTTCCTCTAAAGTTTTATGAATTTTGAGACCAGAAATATGCGGAATTCCCTGTTGTTCGAGCAGGGAAATGACACTTTGTTCTAATTGGGATTCTGTGAATTTCATTTCTTATCGTTTCCTTTTTTTGGTAATTCTGGCATTTCTATAATCATCAATTTTGACATTTCTTCCATTTCAATCCAATGAACTACTAAATCAATTAAAGTTTTTAAGATTGTGACATCTTTGTTATCCCAAATTCTAATATAATGGGTTTCATCATTGCCCAGCCAAACTGCACGTTTAGAAATATTTTTAATTCTTTCATCATTTACGTAACTATTAATTACCTGCATAATTGGCATATTTAAAATCTTTTCTGATTCTGAAGTATTATTTTTTAAACAATAATCTTTAATTAGAAATTCTAAAGATTTTCTATAACCTACACCTGTAATTTCAAATAAGTTATTTTGTTCGGCAAAAAATGCCTGATTATAAATTTCAATGAATTTTTCAGAAATTGAAGAGATATCACTGCTAAATTCTTTTGTCTGTAAATTGCCAATAGAAACACCGGACAATTGTAAAGCAGATGAATTTTGTGCCTTACTATAAAATGCTATAAATGATTTTTTACAATCCTCATTCGAGCATATCAAAAATAAATTTAAATTTATTTTTGAATTATAAACACCACCTTTTATCTGCGGAATTTGTTTTATAAAACAATGTGGACAAAAGTCTGGCAATTTATTAAATTCTCGACTATATTGATCTACAGTAATATTCATAGGTTAAAATAAAAAATTTTTAAGAACAATCTTAATGTTTGAAATTTATAATAAATTAATTTAACGTAAATTTTCAATTCTTTTTTCGACAGAATAGTTCATTCGATCTTCTAATTTTGTCCACATAACTTTGTAAATAAAATCTGGAATTAAAGGACTTAATATGCGGTTAAGATAAATTCTGTCTTGGATTTCTCTTAAATCTTTGGGGTTAATATTGTCTGCTAACTTTACTTTATTAAGTTTTGTCTCAATAATTTGTCTTAGTTTTTGCAAGTTATCCACTGATTCAAGGTTAATTCTGATCTCTTTATATGCAAAATTAAAAATAGGAATTGATGGTAATAAAACTTGTACTATAAATTTCTCTAATGAAAAGTTCATGTACAAACTAACATAAAAAAGTATACAAAATGTAGTAGCTGCAACTATTAATAGGAATAAATTATACTTTTTCTTTATATTTTGATCGTAAGTTATATTCATTCTTTGGCAAAATAGTATCGCTAGATTTGTATTAATTCGCTCAATTTCTACAGAATACCAGTTTTCCACTTTTTCTACCTTCTTTGAGTTTTTTTGGTCTCTCTTGGAAAACTTTCTCACTACATCTTCATCAACAAAAACAGTGTTAAGAGTTTGATTTTCGTCTATTTTATAAACGTCAATATCAAATTTTTCTTGAATTGACGCAGCTGTTTTCTTTTTACGTTTAATTACTATTTCAATAATTTTTTCTATCAATAGAGCGGAAAAAAAATACATTACGTAAATCCACATGCTTTCTTTTAAATTAAAATCTGTAAAATTCGTCACAAAAGAGATTATAACAGGAACAACTACAGTTATTATAATCAACAAATATTGTAAATCTTTTCCTTGAGAGTACAAAAGTCGTTGCGCTAATAATTTGTCAATATTACCACGTTGATTTTGTCTTAGAAGTATTTGTTTTCCATTATCCATATTGTGGGAATTTATCACCGAATATTTCACGCCATTTATTTATTGATTTCTCTTGATCCTTATTATCTATTTCCGCGCTTATTGCATCAACAGCTTTGTCATGTGCTAATCGTGCCTGTTCAGAAATAGATTCTTTTTCAGAATATGAGAGCTGATTTAAATTTCCCTGAATATTTTTTGGATCCCATACACTACTAAAAATTTCTGTTTCAAAATATTTGAAAAAATCTCGTAGATCGTAATCGATATATTCTGATAAATCTATTTTGTTTTTTGTGTAATTTATTACATACTGTTCAAGTAAATATGAACCAATTGAATTAACAGAATTTTCATTTTTCCATATTTTAATGGTTCTTATCAACTGAAGAAGTCTTCCAGAATAATTCTGATTAGTTTCAGTAACTAAACTTTGATCAATCCGCGGATCTGTTGCTTTAAAATTCCCATTGCCATCCGGTATTAAATATAAATTAGTATCAGTATGAAAACAAGGTACGACGTCAAAAACCCATTCATAAGATTGCAAACTTAAAGTCACCGCTTCACCACGATTATGTAAATCTGCTGATTTATAATGTTCAATATTTCCTAATGCAGATTTTAGTTTATTAACTACTCTTCGTGAATTAAGAGTATCTTCATTAGACAAGAACTTTAACCTTTCACCAGCATCTTCTGTATGTATGGTATAAATATCTCCATTTTTACTATAATAAGCACCATTTCCTTTTAAGCAAAACATTATATCAATATCATCCAACTCTCTAATTTTGGTTTTTCTAACAAACGAACCATAATTTAAATTTTTCTCTTCAAAATGAAAAGGAAACTTTAATTCTGCATCTTCATCTAATTTATTTAATTTACCCCAGAGCCAATCTCTACTGGATTTTGCTTTAGTAGAACGATCGCTAGCAATATTCACTTTATCCAAGTGAAATTCAGTAAAAGATGATATTACAGTTGTTGCCATATTTTTATTTTATTTATAATTTTCCATCTCCATTTTTCCCAAAAGCAAACTTTTTAATTCTTCCAGTTTTTTGGTTTACTTGCGTTTTTAAACTTTGTCAAAGTTCGGAACTTTGTCAAAGTTTTTTGCAGATAAATTTTCAAACCAAAAGTATGCGGAATCCCCTGCTGTTCGAGCAGGGAAATCACACTTTGTTCTAATTGGGATTCTGTGAATTTCATGGATTTGCTTTGCGAACTTTATTTATTAGTCCTGGATTAGGATTTACCTGATTAAAAATATGCTTTGCTTTGCATTTATACATCAGATTACCAATTTTTCTTCTTTCCTCTGATTCTATATTAATTTCCAATTGAGTTTCCAAAGCTTCTGCGATATCAGAAAGAAAAAATGAATTTTTATTTAAAGAAATTAAATATTTATCGATAACATCATACCAAATTTTTGGTCTTTCAAACACTATTAATCTCATAAATTCATGTTTCACTATTGGATTCTTTTCGCTTTGTGCTTTAGCGCAAATTAAAGGACCCATTTTCGCAGAATATAAATCATCTTTAAAATAATCTACTACATTTTTTGGAACAGACAGTAAAACTGCAAAACTTTTTTCATCAGGATTTTCAAAATTAAAATCTTCTTCCTTCAAAATAAATGCAGTGCCATCATATGCAACCATTCCTTTGTCTGCTAAAATCGGCGATAATATTATTAGCAATTTACTGACCTCATTCCATGCCTCACCTATCTGATTAAGAAGTTCTATTTTTTTCTCTGGCTTAACAAAATCGCTATTTCTTAAAGCTCTTGAAGAGGCAGTAATTTGTCTCATCAGAACTGAAAATGAATATTCTCGCATTACAGTACCAATAACTTGGCTGTAAGGTTTTATTTGATCGTAATTTTTATCAGCATATTTATCTTTCAACTCATTGGGAAGCCCCGATGCAATAACTTTTTTGCTGATTTCCAATTCTTCTTTTTCAAAATCTTCAATTTTAGGATTCCATGCTATAGCAGCATAGGGATTAATATTATTTTCAATGTTAACTTTTTCTCTAACCAAACCAATTGTATCTTTTATGTCATCAATTAAAACCTCTATCGCATCTATTTTATTTCTATCAGTACCTGTATAAAATTCAATAATTTCCGGATAGTCTATATATTTTTTGTTAGTAAATATGAACGTTTTGAAGTCTTCATCTAAATTCATACGATGAGCTATAAAATAGAATATCCAGTATGTGCTTTTAAAATGAAAACTGTTCCCTTTTCTTGACAAAATTGTATTATCTACTAATACTTGAAATAGATAATTAATATCTAAATCACTATAATTATCTTCACAAAATTTTCGGATTTCAACTTTAAAAAATTCTTCTTTAAATTCGTAATTGTCATTTGTAATTAAAAGTTCAACAAAATAACCAAGTACAAAAGTACAATCCTTTATATCTGGTTTTTGAGCTTTGTAAGTTGGTAGTTCGTATTCTTCAAATATGATATTTAATATTGTATCTAATAATTTAGTTCTGTTTATCGAATTATGTTCTGATCCAATTTTTGAGGAAGCTTTCAGAATTGTTAAACAATTTTTTACCGTTCTATGAATATTTAAAATTTCGAGATCTTTTGTGATTTTATCCAAAAGGGAATCGTTATCATGTTCCATCGTTTTCGATAAAGAATAATGACAAACCAATTTTCTAATTTCGCTTTGTGGAAGGGCTAAAAGAAAATATTCTTCAAACTTTCTTGAAAGGACAATTTTTTCGTCTTCTTCATCTTTTGAAGGTAGTAAGTTATTACCTGTTGTATTTAAAATTATTAATGGAATTTCTGTAAAAAATTCGATAATTGTTTTAAGGAGCTTCATTGTCCCCGATTCTTCGAATTGAATAGAGTCAATAACCAAATAGTCTATTTTATTTCCAATAGTGATCGGATAGGCAGCGATTGCTTCATTAATTTCACGGATAATCTTATGAGATTTAGAAAATTTAGCATCTAAATAGATAAATGTTTTACCATTTTTCCATGCCTCAAGTTTCAGATAGTGTGCTAAAGATGTTAACCCAAATTCGGAAGGTGCTTTAATAATAATGTTTTTGGTACTCTCAATTAGCTCCTCAATATTAATTCTATTTTCTAGATTCTTTGAAGGATTTTTGGAAATTTTATTTGCTTTACTTATAATGGGTTCAATCCAAATGGGGATAAAATTATTGTAAGTTTTCAACGATTCATCAAATTCTAATTCTAATCTCTCTTGAATCAGATCAATTTTTTTCAGAGTTTCATCTGCTCTTTCTTGAGGTGATTTTTCTTGAATAAATAATTCTAACTTTTTTTTAAGTAATTGTTCGAAATTTTGATCGCCCTCATAATTTACATAAATACCTTTCTCCTGCGCTTCTTTTTTAAATTTTTTAACTTTATCATACTGCTCATGGTCAAATAAATCCGGATCTACGTTTTCTTTTCCAAAAAAGAATAAAACACGAGGTTCATTTTTTTCATTTTTCCTTTTCAGCGCATCATTAAGTTCATGTTCCGTCCCACTACCAGCTTTTTTTGTTGGTTGACCGTACCGATTTTTCATTATGCCTATAAATATATCGTAGTTAGATTTTATTATATACTCATCAATTATCTCTTGACCATTTCTACCCATATCTGGTAAAACGTCATATTCCCACATGAAAGTCTCAAAATTAACGTCAAGATGTTTAGCTAAACCTGTATTAAGTTCTTGAATAACATTCTCACATATATCTCTTTCAATTTGACAATCTCCAGGAGAAGATATAAAGCATTTAAAAAATCTTCTTGTTACCATATATATTTATGTTTTTATATTATTAATTTTAATTTTCCAGCGCCATTTTCCCCAAAAGCAAACATTTTAACTCTTCCAGTTTTTGGGTTTGTTTGCTTTTATAAACTTTGCCATAGTTTGGAACTATGGCAAAGTTGTTGCGAGCTTTCTTCAAACTTCCACCGCCATTTTCCCCAAAAGCAAACTTTTTAAGTCTTCCAGTTTTTGGTTCATAATTTTTTTATTTAAAATTTGAAAATGCACTGAATCAAATTCATTATCAAATTTCTGAATCACAATTTGATTTGGAATAATATGCCTTATCTTATTAAAGTTGCCAATTGGTAATTGTAATTGCGCACTTCCAGTTGACGCTCCCAATAGCAAATTTTTAAATGTTCTTGTAGTAAAATATAGACCTAAAAAAAATTGGGAGTATAATTTTTTCCCATTTATTCTTAATAACTGGGAGTTAATATTGCAGTCAATAAATTCTGAAGTAACATACGCAATTGATCCAATATTTGCTCTATTAGAAAATAGTAAATCATTTTTCTTTAAATGACCTTTTTTTAACATCTGATGTTTTTCAGGAGTTATTCGCAATAATTGTCTTTTTGAAATAATTGACTCATTAAAATCCGTTCCTCTTATAAAAGGTATTCCTTCTTTTTTAAACTCATAACTTTTTGGGTAATTTCCGCTATAGTTTCCATCACTTATATCTAAATGCAAACTTTTTAATTCATCAATTTTCCACCCTTTCGGAATCTCTTTCCCCAATTCCTCACATTCTACCATTTCACCACCAGAACTTTTGTATGGTTTTCCATTCTCATCAGGAAATTCAAAATCTTCGAACCAATGTTTGTAAATGGTTTGGGCAGTTTCTTCTAAAGTAGCGCAGAGTTTTTTGTTCAGTTGGATGCGTTTTTCTATGGCTTCATATTCTTCAATCAATTCTTTTTGTTTTTCTGGAGAAGGAATTGGTAATTCCATATTGAGAAAATCTTCCCATTCCAAACTTCCTCTTACTCCACCAACTGCTAAAAAACATGCTTCTCTATCAAACTCACTTCTTGTAAACCACATCATCAGATATTCTGGCAATAGAACACTTTCATCAATCACCTGAAAAATAGGATAAGCCTGAGAAATTATAGAAGGTTTATCTTCTAGATATAAAGCAACAGGCATTTTCTTATCGCGCCTTACCTGCATAATACTACAAGCAAATTGGTTTTTGCGAACAATTTTATAATTCGCCATATCTGTTCCAACAATATTTGCAACAGAGGGAATGAAATTTTTAGTTACAGAAATTCCAAGTAAATTAGTTACTTCTACATTTCGGTTTCTTTCATCCACCAATTGGATATAATCTCCTAATCTTTTATACCCCAACTTCATAGCCCAATTTTTCAAATACTTTTTTCAAATCCAAATTACTTTGCTGTTCTGCCTGTAACAAACTCACAATATCGCTTTGCAACTCGGTCATTTTTTCGTGGTAATCTACATTTTCATCACGGTTTACAAATTCAATATATTTACTTGGAACCAAAGAATAATCTTTGCTTTTTATTTCTTCTGTTTTTGCAGCGTAAGAATATTCCGGGATATTTACATATTCGCCATCGGTTTGCCAATTGTGAAAAGTGGAAGTAATTTCTTTAATATTATCTACAGAAAACTCGATAAATTTTTTCTCAAATGGTACACCCATTTCTCGCAAATCCATAAACAAGACTTCATCTTTTCTATTTCTGTATCGGCGCAGTTCTGTGCCTTTTTCTACCGTTCTTTGGGTTTTATTTTTATTAATAATCCAAAGAGTTACACTAATATTGGTGGTGTAAAACATATTTTGTGGCAAAATAATCACGGCTTCCACCAAACCATTTTCAATCAAAGTCTTGCGAATGGCTTTTTCTGTGCCGTCTCCACTTAAAGCCCCATTTGCCAGAATAAATCCCGCTACTCCATTTTCAGAAAGCTTAGATACCATGTGCAAAATCCAACCATAATTGGCGTTGCTTGTGGAAGGAATATCGTAACCGTTCCATCGTGGGTCATCCACTAATTCATTCGCAGCGCGCCAGTCTTTTTGGTTAAAGGGCGGATTTGCCATGATGAAGTCGGCTTTCAGATCTTTGTGCTGGTCATTGGAAAAAGTATCTGCCGCGGTATCACCTAGATTGGCAGAAATCCCACGTATGGCGAGATTCATTTTCGCCAGTTTGTAAGTCGCACCGGTATATTCCTGTCCGTACACCGAGATTTGTTTTTTATTTCCCTGATGTTCATTCACAAATTTCACACTCTGCACAAACATTCCACCCGAACCACAACACGGATCATAAATTTTTCCTTCAAAAGGTTCAATGAGTTCTGCAATCAGATTAACAATAGATTTCGGCGTATAAAACTCCCCTTTTCCTTTCCCTTCCGCCAAAGCAAATTTGGACAGGAAATATTCATAAACGCGACCCACAAGATCGTGTTCACGGTCTGCAATCGTATTAATTTGATTAATCGTATCCAGTAAAGCCGATAATTTACTCACATCTAAACCCAAACGGGAAAAATAATTATCGGGCAATGCGCCTTTTAAGGCAGGATTATTCTGTTCTATTGTAAAAAGTGCGGTATCAATTTTTAGTGCAATATCGGGTTGTTTCGCCTGTTGCATAATAAACGACCATCTTGCTTCTTCGGGAAGATAAAAGACGTTTTTCATGGTGTAGAATTCTACCATTTCAGTAAACTGTTCTTTGTCTTCGGCAATCAATTGCTGCTTTCTTTCTTCAAAAGTATCTCCTGCAAACTTGAGGAAGATCAAACTTAAGACAATGTGTTTATATTCTGCAGATTCTACAGATCCGCGCAATTTATTTGCGGAATCCCAAAGGGTCTCTTCTATGGATTTTGATTTCGTAATTTTCTTGGCCATTTATTCTTTTTGATAGATTTTAAACTTACCGTTTTTAAGTGAGAATGTGCTGTACATTTTGGTACATTCCTATTCACTTGTGTCCTTACGATCTAAGATCTGATGGAGCTTTTCCTGCAACATTTTTTTATCAGGTAACTGCAAGTGATACTCCGCAACCATACTGGGTTTCAAATTTCGAGAAAGTGCATATTCTACGACTTCTTCGTCTTTGTCCCGACACAATAAAATACCAATACTCGGATTTTCATGAGGTTTTCTCACATCCCGATCCAACGCTTCCAAATAGAAATTGAGCTGGCCCATATGTTCCGGTTTGAACTTGTCAGTTTTGAGTTCCAAGGCAACCAAACATTGTAACTCGCGATGATAAAACAACAGATCAATATAAAAGTCACTATTGCCAACCTGTAGTTTGTACTCTTGGTCGATAAACAGAAAGTCTTTCCCTAACTCGATAATGAATTTCTTAATTTGCTTTACCAATTCCTTCTGCAGATCACTCTCCGTATGTTCCTCGGGTAGGCCTAGAAATTCCAATACATAGCTGTTTCTAAAAACCTGCTTTGCACGGGGTTCCAATTCTCTCATCACCGCTGAGAGTTTTTCATCCCCCAATTGTGTTCTTTCATAAAGAGAAGCGTTAATCTGTCTTTCCAGGTTTCGGGTAGAATACTTTTCACAAATTGATCGCTTAATATAGAAAATTCTTTCCTCGGTGCTCTTGCAGCGGGAAAAAATAATGGTATTATGAGTCCAGGGAATTTCTCTCAGCAGTGCTGAGAGTTCTGGATGATCAACATAGGTTTCGTAAAACTGCTTCATCCGCCAAAGATTCTTATCACTAAAACCTTTAATATCCGGAGCATTTGAAGTAATATATTTAGCGAATTCTGTTACTACGCTTTTACCCCACTCATTGTTCTTTACCTTCTCACTAAGGATCTTACCCAGTTCCCAATACAAATCAATGAGCGCAGTATTTACTTTCTGAAATACCTGGATTTGCTTCTGCTGAATATAATGCAGTAATTTCTCAAAATCTTGATTTGAATCCGGAAGAATATTCTTTCCCATAGTTTATGCTTTGTCGCCTGGGATAAAACTATTGAAGATTCTCCACTATTGAGAATCTTCAATAAGACCATGACGGTTACCAACGATTTAATTTAATCCTATCAAATATAAGAATTTCAATAGAACTTTTAATTAAAAATTTCTTAGAAAAAAGCTCTTTGATAGTCGGAAAAAACATTTTGAAGTGACACAAGTAATCCATTCTAATATTACAGATAATTTAGAATGGGATAAAGCAAAGGGATTTCCAACTCAACTTCAGCGACATTCAAGGAAAAATAGCTTTATATTTCCTTCATGTGAGCAAGCATGGAAACTCATAAAACAGCAGTAGCTTGACAAAATTCAAGGAATTTTTTACTTTCCTACCGTAGGTTCAGTTTGCGGAGGCATTGCGGTAGGTGTTTTAATACTATCACTTTCAACAGAATCTTTATCAGGATTCTGGATGAGTTTTTCCTTTGTTTCAGCATAATTTGCCGGTTCTGTATTTTGAGGTGTATCGTTTTTTGAACAGGAACTAAGTAAACCTAGTAATCCAACTGTTATCAAAATTTTGAGATTCATAATGAGATTGTTTCAAACAAATTTACATTATGGAATTTTGAAGTACTGATGTAATTACGAATCAGCTAAAAAAAAATTTATATGAGCTAAAAATTTCGGACTGCATCTATTAAATATCAACAAATTAGACTGTTACGAGATTCGCGCCACCTATTGTTAGATTTTTATCACTAAAAATTTCAAAACCGCTTTAAAGCCTAACCGATAGGTAATCGCAAAGAAAATACTTAAAAATATCTTCTTATTAAATAGCAAATCATTCATCACAAAATCACATTGATCGTATGTAGAGCTCCTCAAACGGCATGAAATCTGATTAAATTTTAGAACATATTTTTAAATAAAAAAATAAAATTGTGATTGTTACTTCTTTTCTGAAAGATTGAAATATTATAAAGCAACAGTCTAATAAAGAATATTAGTGACAATAAACAGTCACAAACATTTAATATAAAAATTATTATTATGAATGAAACTATTAATACACCTACGGAAGTTCGTAGTATACAGGACGAGTTTAAAAAATATGTTTTAGACGAAGATCATCCTTGCATTATGGCCAAATCCCTATTTAAAATGGAAAATTACCATATGAATAGTTACGAGGATATGTTCAACAAAAAATCTCTTCGCAGATTAATGGAAGATCTTGCTAATTATATCACCCAATATGATTTTAATGGGAACCAATTTGAGTCCTTTTTAGCAGTTTTCCCAAATAATCATTTTGCTAATGAAGTTGATTTCGAAGATGCGCTGTGGAATACTTTACAGACCTTACATGAACTTGACGATTGCAAATGGGATAAAGCAGTGAGTGATGATTGTGAAAGTCCAGAATTTAGTTTCAGTTTAGGCGGAAAAGCTTTTTATATCGTAGGTTTACATCCAGAAAGTTCAAGAATTGCGAGAAAAGCTCCCTATACTACATTGGTTTTCAATCTACATCATCAGTTTGAAAAATTGAGGGAAATGGGGACGTATTCTTCTGTTCGAGATACTATTAGAAAAAATGATGAAGCGCTACAAGGTAATATTAATCCAGTTCTGGAAGATTATGGTACAGATACGGAAACGAAGCAGTATAGTGGTCGCAATGTAGAAGAAAACTGGAAATGTCCATTTCATAAAAAATCAAATTAAAATATGAGTAAAATTTATACGATCGAAAAGCAAAGTGGAAAAGCTTTTTATTTAAAGGAAGGAGAAATTTTAACGGTAATCGATCCAGAAGGAATGCAGGTAAGTGACATGGTATTATTTAACAGCAATGATTTGAACGAAAAATTATCATCGGGGAAATCCCTTGATTTTGAGGAGTCAATTCTACTGTCAACAGGCAATTTCCTTTGGAGCAATCGTTCCAACAAAATGATGGAAATTATAGAAGATACCAATGGACGTAATGATTTTCTGCTTGCTCCGTGTAGCAAAGAAACTTTCGAAATAATGTATAATTATTCTGGAGAGCACCCGAGCTGTCTCAACAATCTTTCGAAAAATTTAGAACCCATGGGAATTAAGCAGGATGATATTCCTACGGCATTTAACATTTTTATGAATGTTCAATTTGATGAAAAAGGAAAGATTTCAGTTCTTCCTCCAACTTCTAAAGCAGGAGATTACATTAAGTTTAGAGCTCAAATGGATTTGCTGGTATGTTTAACTGCATGTTCTGCAGAAGATAGTAATGGTGGTAGTTTTAAACCCATCCAATATTTTATCACCGAAAAATAGTCGAACTATTCATTAACCTTTCAATGAATATTGAGTTTAAAAGCTTGAATCAAATCGATTCAAGCTTTTTTAATCCCTTCACTAAATCAATACCTTTTCCAAGTACCGGTTTGAAAAGATCGCCATTCTTTTTTATTCGTTCTAAAGCATTAGAAATATTAAAGTCCGTAGGTAGAATTCCAGATTTTACTTCTTTCCACAATAATGGCATTGACACCGGAGCATGGGGTTTTGGCCGCAAACTATAAACACTTGCCAAAGTTTGACCTTTGCTGTTTTGTAAATAATCGAGATATATTTTTTTATCTCCTCTTTTTTTCAAATTTCTTTCAAGAGTGGTCAAAGACGGAAGTTTTTCGTTTACTTTCTGCATTAAAAGATAAGCGAAATCCTTTGCTTCTTCAAATTCATATTTAGCATTAAGTGGCAAATAAATATGAAGTCCTGTACTTCCAGAAGTTTTGCAATACCCTTCAATTTTGATTTGATCCAAAATATCTTTAACTGCCAAGGCAACTTCGATAACGTCGTCGAAAGAATTTTTTGCAGACGGATCTAAGTCTAACCCCAACCAATCTGGCTTTTCTATATTTTTTATCGTTGAGTTCCACGGATTCATTTCTATGCATCCTAAATTATTCAGATACATGATATCTTGCAACTTTCTACATACCATATATTCAACCTCTTTATTTGTTGATTCAGCATGAATTGGTATCTTTTTAATCCACTTCGGTGCATCTGAAGCATCCTTTTGATAAAATCCCGGCGCCTCAATACCATTTGGAAATCGGTGCAGTGATTGGGGTCGGTTTTTTATATGCGGTAATATATATTCAGCAACTGATTCGTAATAATCAATAACATCCATTTTTGAAATTCCGCTTTCGGGAAAATACAATTTATCTGGATGGGTAATGATTAAACTGTCTTTCCCTACTTTTATTTCGCGTTCTGCTATCTTACTATTTCCCTTTTTAGCAGTACTTTTATCAGAGATGCTTGCTGATTTGAAATTTTTATCTTCACTAGATTGTTTTTTGACGTCTTTTTTTTCTTTGTCTATTCTCAAACCCTTAAAAACAGGATGCCGAAAAATCTCATCTTTCGTTTTCTCCGCAAATTTAATTTCACAAACTAATTCTGGTTTCAGCCAAACTGGATCGGTATTCGTCTTCGGTATTACTTCAAAGGGAGACTTTTTGGTAATCAAAGGTTTAAATTTCATCATTAAATCATCTAAAGTAGATGCCGTAAAGCCAGTTCCGGCATGTCCGCAATATTTTAATTCATCGTTAACATAAGTTCCTAAAATAAGAGCACCAAAGTTTTTGCGCGATCCCTTCGGTTTAGTATAGCCACATATAATTACATCCTCCGTGTTCTGAAATTTAACTTTTAACCAATTTGAAGTTCTTCCTCCCTCGGAATATTTGCTATTAGCTTTTTTAGCCATCATTCCTTCCAGTTTTAATTTTTTCATTTTTTTAAAAAAATTTATTCCTTTTTCAACGGTGTGTTCAGAGTATTTGATAACATCATTTTGTATTAAAACTTTTTTAAGCAATTTTTTGCGTTCGGTCAGCGGCAAATCTTCTACAGATTTTCCCTCTAACCATAACAAATCAAATACCTGATAAGTAAGCTGTACCTCGGGATTTTCACTAAATCTTTGAAGTGCCTGGAAATCTGGATAACCTTCCTTATTAAGAGCGACAATTTCCCCATCAATGATCATAGATGATTTCTGAAGCTGTAAATTTTCAGTGATTAAAGGATATTTTTCTGCGAAAGAAAGTCCATTTCGGGAATATAATTTTAATCTGCTTCTACTTAAATCTGCAATAGCACGATAACCGTCCCATTTTGTTTCAAACACCCATTGTTTATCATTAAATGGTTCGGGAGCAATTTTTGCAAGCATGGGAGAGATATAATTTTTTACTTTTTTACCACCTTCAGTTTCTTTTTCACTTTTCGCAGCGCTAGTAGATTTTCTCGCTTTGTCTTTGTCTTTTTTATTTAATCTGCCCTCTTCCCTTTCTGTAACTTTGGAATTTTTAGGAACATTATTTTCTGCATCAAAACCTTCCACAGCATACTTATCGCGATGCTTAATAAGAAGCCAAGCATTTTTCTGTTTACCGTTCTTAATTTTAACCAATGCAAATTCTCCTTTGAGCTTTTTACCGCGTAAAATAAATTTTATCGAACCCTCATTTAAATAATCCTGCATTACCAAATCATTGGATTTTTTAGAAGAAGATTTATCCTCTAGCAAAGGGGTGTAGGTACCAGAGTCCCAAATTTCTACCTCCCCTCCACCGTAATTACCTTCTGGAATGGTACCTTCAAAATCTTTATAATCAAAAGGGTGATCTTCGGTCATCATCGCTAACCTTTTATCCGTGGGATCCAATGAGGGTCCTTTCGGAATGGCCCAACTTTTCAAAACTCCATCGACCTCCAAACGAAAATCGTAGTGAAGACGTGTTGCAGAATGACGTTGAATTACAAAAATTAATTTTTTAGAAGAATCATGTTTCATTCCTTCGGGCTCAGAAGTTTCATTGAATTTTCTTTTTTTATTGTACTCGTCTAATGCCATAATTTCTAAGTTATTCAATGATCACTAACTTACTTTAAAACATCGCGTTTAGTTCTTGCGGCTATTACAAAATTAATTGTGCATTTTTGATGCCAAGGTTAGTAGTTTGCGGCAAAAGTCTATCATCTACATCTTAAAAAAATGTGTTAAATTTTTCTTATTTGAAAATTTTTAAATCCCTTTCCAGCAAGACCAAAATATCTAAGATAAATGCTCTTCAATTGGCATGAAATCTGATTTGAAAGTTCAAATATTTAAACAAAAAAAGCATACTCACCGAATGTAGGAGTAGCGTCATTTTGCTTAAATCATTAAAAAAACATAAACTAATACACCTAATGCGAAGAATTTTCAGTGAAAGCCGTGTAATGCGCGGTCCAAATATGTGGTCTGCTAATCATCATAAAATAATAGCAGCAAAGTTTGACCCACTATTTCTTTTGGATGTGGACGAAAACATGCAAAGAACACTCAGTCAGTACTTTTTGGAAAACTATAAGGTTACATGCTCACATGAAGATACTCATCATTGTATTTTTGATTTTGCATTACAGACTGCAGGGATTTTACAAGGAGAAAATCTATATCATAATCTAATTTATCCCACTCCTGGAATACTTTACGGCATCATTGAATATAACGTGGAAGAAGCAGGAAAAGAGGCGTTACAATTAACATCAGATATTATTTATTCGATCATAAGAGGAGAAGAACCACTAAGTAAAGCTGAAGCTATAGAAAGAGTAAAAGCTATTGCAAAAAGGTATGCCCACGGACCCAGCACCTCTCTAATTATTTCAGCCGCACGAAAACGGAATATTCCCATAAATGTTGGTCCTGCCGGATATATAATATTAGGTCATGGTAACAAACAAAGAAGAATTAGTGCTGCTATTTCGCATTACACCTCCTGTATAGGAGTAAATATTGCAGGGAATAAACAAAGTACAAAAAAGTTTCTAGAGAGTGCTTACATACCAGTGCCTAAAGGCTTTGTAGTTACTGATGAAAACGATTTAATGGAAATCGTTCCTACATTAGGTTATCCTCTAGTTACAAAACCATTGAACGGGAATCAAGGACGAAACATCACTTGTGACATTACGAACTTCGAAAACTTACTTATTGGCTTTCGTTACGCAAATGAAATTTCTAATTCTGTAATTATAGAAAAAGAAATTAAAGGGAATGACTACCGATTATTAGTTATTGGAAATAGATTTATTGCGGGTTCCTTACGTCATCCCGCCTCTATAACGGGCGACGGATATCTAAATATTAATAAACTTGTTGAAAGAGAAAATAGCGATCACAGGAGAGGAAACGGACATGAAAATATTTTAACTAAAATCAAGCTTGATGCAGATGCGGAGCTATGTTTACAAAAACAAGGATTGACCACCACCTGCATTCCGCGAGCTGGACAAGTTGTTTTCCTCAAATTAACTGCTAATTTAAGTACAGGCGGAACCGCCGAAGATGTAACAGACTTAATTCATCCATCCAATAAATCATTAGCAGAGAAAGTTTCTCGAATAATTGGCCTCGATATTTGTGGGATCGATATCATTTCCCAAGATATTTCTCTCCCTCTACACGAAAATGGAGGTGCTGTAATTGAAGTTAACGCGGCTCCCGGATTACGAATGCACCAATATCCCAATAAGGGTATTGCTCGGGAAGTAGGTGAACCAATAGTAGATTTAATGTATGAAGAAGGCGAAAATGGTCGAATACCTATCATTGCAATAACTGGCACAAACGGAAAAACTACCACTACCCGATTGATGGCTCATGCGTTATCTTTCGCAGGACGTAAGGTAGGCTTTAGCTCAACGGATGGGATTTATATCGACGGGGAAAAGATTCAAGCGGGAGACTGTTCTGGTCCCCAAAGTGCTAAAACAATTCTCCAAGATATGACCATCGATACAGCTGTATTAGAATGTGCACGAGGAGGAATCATTAGATCGGGTTTAGGTTTTGACTATTGTGATATCGCAATTGTAACCAATGTTGCTGAAGATCATTTAGGATTAAAAGATATTTACAGCGTGGAAGATCTCGCCTTTGTAAAGGTCGTGGTTCCTCAATCAGTTAAAAAGGATGGGTGGACAATTCTTAATGCCGCTGATGAACTTGTTTATGAAATGAAAAATAAATTAGAATGTAACATCGCTTTATTCTGCACAGATTCAGAAAATAAAAATATTAAAAGCCATCTAGAACAGGGAGGAACTGTTGTCTATGCAGACAACAATAAGGACATTTATATTCATCATTCTGAAGGCAGAATTTTTATTTTTAACGCGACAGAAGTTCCAATAACGAGAAAGGGTAAAGCGGGTTTTATGATTGAAAATTTATTACCTGTAGTCCTCGCATCCTACTTTTCCGGGATGCAACCAAGCCACATCGCACTGGCCTTAAAATCTTTTATTCCGACGCCCGAACATACTCCTGGACGTATCAATGAATTTAAAATAAATGGTGTAAATGTTATTTTAGATTATGCACATAACCCCCACGGTCTTAGAGCGCTTGCAGGATATCTCAAAAATATTTCAGGAAGAAAATTAGGAATTATTACGGGGACTGGTGATCGGCGTGAAGAAGATATTATAGAATTTGGTCGTATCTCTGCATCAATGTATGACGACATCATCATCAGATTTGATCGAGATCTAAGAGGTAGAAGTAAAGAATCTATCGTTGAATTATTGTCCCGCGGAATCTATGATGTGAATCCACAGCAGTCATACCAAGTAATCCCTGATACAAAAAGCGCACTTCATTTCGCTGTTTCTAATGCCGATAAAGGTAGTTATGTCGTAATTTGTGCAGA
Organism: Chryseobacterium sp. SNU WT5; assembly: GCF_007362475.1. Taxonomy (NCBI): domain Bacteria; kingdom Pseudomonadati; phylum Bacteroidota; class Flavobacteriia; order Flavobacteriales; family Weeksellaceae; genus Chryseobacterium; species Chryseobacterium sp. SNU WT5. The sequence continues at coordinate 25,193 of NZ_CP041688.1, read as the reverse complement.
TAATGCAACTTATACTTTAGGACTTACACAGGAAGTAGCGATGGAATTTCAGAATTTTGAAAAGTAAGTCATTATAAAAATGTTAACTTGAAAAAGTAATTTTATGATCGTATCTTCTCATCAAAAAGGTTGGAAAATCATTAATCAGCGTTCTCACGGGTTATTGGCGGCGATGCTGGCTTACCAATATGATATTGACCTGCCTAATGATATTATAGTTCCAACAATTATCACCATTGCGGAACATGATGATGGTGCGGAAGAGACTAACGAAGAAAAAAACCTTACCGAAGCAGGAGCACCGCGAAATTTCACTGTTGATGACGGATCAAAAAAGTCTGATATCAAACAAAAACTAGCCGTAATGGAAATGGCCTCTGCAAAATGTCAATTGAATGCGTTATTAACTTCATTGCATATCGATTTCATCTTTAGTGATTCAAAGGAAGCTAAGAATAGTGAATTAAATAAATTCTTAAAAGACCAAGTTAAAAATCGAAAGGATATTTTAGACCATCTAGAGATAGACGAAAAATATGCTAATCGTTTGTACAGATTTGTTGAGTGGTGTGATGCATTTTCTCTACTTATATGCATGGATAAAATTCAACCAGAAGGAAGAAAAATGGAAGTTTCTCTAAGTCCTGACAACCAGATGAATCAAACCTATTATTTAGAAGAAAATGTGATTACTGTAGAACCTTGGCCTTTTAAAAGTAATCATTTTAAAGTATTTTATGAATATAAAATTATTGAACAACTGAAATTTATACGATCCAGGAGTTTAATTCAGTTTGTAAAAGCACGAAAGTCCAAAGAACGGATTTTACCTTAAAAAGAAAATAATAATAGTGTAGTAAACACTAAGAGTTATTTTCCGAAGATTTTTTTAGAAGTCGATAAATCGTTGCTTGATGTACATTAAACAATTGAGAAAGTTCCGGAGCAGATTTTCCTGCAGCATGCAGTTGAATAATCTCCTGGATTTGGATGGATTTTAGTTTTGGCTTACGACCACCCACTCTGCCCTGTTGTTTTGCATACTCTAATCCTTTTTTCGTCCTTTCTTTTAACATATTTCTTTCAAATTCTGCAAAGACACCAACCATTTGCATCATCATTTTTCCGGCAGAAGTTCTAGTATCTATCGATTCTGTTAAACTTTTGAAACCAGCTCCTCTATACTCGATCTGCTCCATAATAAAAAGCAAATCTTTTAAAGATCGGGATAAGCGATCCAATTTCCAGACAACAATTGTATCCCCTTCTCTTATATAATTTAGAAGTTCGTGTAATTTTGGACGATCCCATCTTCCCCCTGAAACAACTTCTTCAAAAATCATTTCGCAACCCATTTTTTTTAATGCCTCAATTTGAAGTGCATTATCCTGAACCTGGGTAGAAACTCTTGCGTAACCTATGAGCATATTTTAAATTAAAATTTTCTAAAAGCTAATTTACAATATATTGTCACGATGCCAATTAATTCGCAAAAACATATCGCATAATTATTTTATTTTGCGATACAATTATGCGACCCTAAGAGAGATAATATTTATATTACTCCAAAAATATTGCACAAATGAACGTTTGTGCGACGAAAATTCTGCTCATTTTCTTTTTTTCGCAACTTTTTCTTTTAAATTTACAGACGTCCATAAATTTTAATGTTTTTTCCGACTATAAAAATAAATTTAGATCAAATAAAAAGTTTGTTAGCCAATGGCTAACGCCTTATTTTTAATTAATAAATATAAATATTAAATAGATTATAATATTAGTAGGGCTGTAAAACCACTCGAAAAGCTTATAATTAGGCCGTTTTATAACATTTTCTGGGAAATACAGTGGGGGTAATGGACATATTGAGTGGGGGTATTAAGGAAATACAGTGGGGGGAACAGAACATTGAGTGGGAGTAATAGAACTTTCAGTGGGGGTAATAAGGAAATCCAGTGGGGGTAAGAGATATTAGGAACATTCGGTGGGGGTATCATTGTTAGGAACATTAGATGGGGGTAACAGTTTGAACCTTACCTTTTTTAACCCCTGTTATTTCTACTTGTTTTATACTGAATGCTTTACATCTCATATTTGATTACTCCTGTTCCCTATTTATAGGCTTTTATACCTGTCGTTCGTTCAAATGATTATTAATTTTTTCCACTAAATTGGATTTGATTCTCCATTATTACGTTCTATATTTCACATCTTCCTCTTACTTCGACATATTACCTTTGTTTTTATCAGCCTATTTAACTGATTTTCTCTGCCACTCATCTGTTTTTGTCTCTACAACACTTAAAAAACGGAACATTCAGTGGGGGTAATAATAAATACTTTCTACGGGAACTGTTTTTCCGTGAAATTAGAAATGATTTACAGTAAACCGGAACATTCAGTGGGGGTAACTAATGATCACTACAACTTCAATTCATTACATTTATCTACAAACCATTTCAGATAGTCATTGCCTGTAATTTCTTTGTCCAACCGACTTCTTGTCACCTCACTCATCTTCTCATAACCATGTTCCTTAAACTTTGCTACTATGTAAACAAGTTGCTTTTCATTCAGTTTTCTCGATTTCTTTATATATTTCAACGCGTTCTTCGCGCGGTAATCATCAGCAGAAGGGTATTCAACAAAAACCGTATTTTTAGTTTCGTAAAGAGAAAAAGTTAGAGTGTCCTCGGTAATCTTATATCCGAAAGATATATTTCCAATCTCATTTAATTTCTTCTGAATGCCATTTAAAAATATAGTCAACTTCGATTTTTTCAAATAATGACTCGCAAGAGATAAGTCTTCTACAAATTTTGAAATTTTTATATTACCCCCATTCATTTTCCCAAACTTTTTCTTTAAATAAAGGTATATATTTAACGGCATCGTTGAAGGAGTCGAGAATAAAATGCTTCTATACACTTTTGAATATCCATCAATGTTGTTAAGTAACATTCGGGAAGTGGCTTTAGAAATATAGAAACGGATATAATTCTGCCCTTTGTTGAAGATCGGGGTTTCAATAAAATTTGTAATTAAAAATTCTTCTCCTGTGTTTGATTTCACCGTATGATTCCCTAAGGTTTTGAGAATTTTTAACTGTTCATGAAATACACTGTTATCTTTAACTTTTATATTTCCATTATCATTAAGAGCTTGCGTAGGAATAATCATTTGAAGCATACTGAAATTATCTGCAAAAAAACTTTCTTCTATGACCGCCAGCTTCTTTCCTGATTCTAATATTCTCCTTTTTTCAATCTGATCTGCCTTAATATCTTCCAAAGACGTAATTCTACCGTCCTTGTAAACCATGTCGTTTGAAATGATCTCTTTGGTTTCATCAATACTAATTTTATGAACCTGCGCAGACTTCATCATTTCCATCATTACATAAATAATACGATGACCGAAAATATTAATTTTCTTAAGGGGTTCGACTCCCCCTAAAAAATCAATTAATTCATTAGGATAAAGCGTTACTAATTGTGCTTCATACGAATCCAGGGTTTTCGTTACGCTGTTCTTATTATTTTTCGCTTTCATGAAGATGATTTTAAAAAGGGTCGGAAGGAAAAGTCAGTTACCGGATTGTTTTTGTCAAAAATACAATGATAATCTGTTGTTTTAGTGTTCGCATAATAAGTACTCTTATCTATAAAAACTTTAATCCATAACCAGTTCTCAAGAGTACCGGCAAGTTTCGAAGGGGTATATACCTTATGGTAATAGGCAGTCTTTTTTGTATCTGTAAAATATACTACACAGAAAAAACCTTGACTTTCGGTTGTTTTCATAAATTTTTGTATCTTTGATTTAGGAAAAAACATAGAAATATGTTTAAGGACGCTTGATTTATCAGGCGTCCTTTTTATTCCAGTTCTCCGTATTTATTTTTCAACGCCTTAATCATATCATTCATAAAGGCTTCTTTGGTGAAGCTTCCCAAAACGTCTTCGCTTTTGGTATAAATATAATCATAAATATAATCAACTTCATTTTCTATTAAGCTGAATGAGGTAGTTACTTTTTCTTTCAATTCGGTTCCATTTGACACCCGTCCGCGACGAGTTGGAATCATACCTGCAGGACGGTTTTTTAACTTCGGGCCTTTCTTTCTCAGCAATGCTATTCCTTCCTTTACTACATCAGAAGATGTAAAATAAGAAAATTCGGAACCTTGTCTTCGTTTCTCAAATTCTAATCTCCGGATATAATTAATGTTTTCGGCTTCTGAAACAAAAGAAAAATTAAATGATTTTTCTTTTATCTTTGACTTCCTACCAGGCTTCGGAATAACTTCTTCAACTACATCAATTTGTTTTTCTACAGGTTCAACCTGCATTTTTTGAAATACATTTTGAAGCTTTAAAGATTGACTACTACTCTCTTTCTTTTTCCCAAAATTGGTCAAAACTTTATCTTTCATATCATTTTCTTTTTTAATTCTTTTACCAGGTCTTTAAAATCCTTACTTGCTCTACTTTTACTGTCGATCTGAAATATCGTTTTACCTTCTTTAATTGCTTTTTTAATATTTACATCTTGGCGAACAAAAGTTTTCAGTAAATAATCTTTCGTGAATTCATTGGATAAAAAGTCATTATAATAAGAACGGAAATCACTAGAATTAACCAAGACCGCATTAAAGAAGAATCCTAAATATTCAAAATCCAGATTATGTTTCGCTTTTAGGTTCAACAGGGATGGAATTAATGAAGTAATTCCGGCTAGAGAATATTCATCATCCTTAATTGGACTTAAAACATAATCGGAGGCACACACAGCAACCTCCCCTAAACTGAGTTCATCATTAAGCGGTTTAGGCGGACAATCGATTAAAACATAATCGAAATAATCTTCTAAAAGTTTTAGACTTTCTTTTAAAGCATACCGATCGATTTTATAACTTTCCAACTTTTCAGATCCTGCCAAAACATAAACGTTATTATGTTCACTTTTTTGAGTGAATTCTAAGCCTTCCTTTTGTTCTAAAAAATCTACCACCGTGTAGGGAAAATCTTCATCGAGTTTGTAGCCCAAAGAAAGATTTTTCTGGCTATCAAAATCAATCACCAAAACCTTACTCCCTTTTTTTGCAAAACTGGCTGCTAAGTGTATGGTGGTTGTGGTCTTCCCTACTCCACCTTTCTGTGTCAAAACGGATATAACTTTTGTTTTCATTTAAGGTATTAATTATGATGCAATTGGCGACTATTTCCCTATATCAATTAGGTTTTATTAAACCAAAAGTATCTTTTGCTTCCGTAAATATAATAATTTTAGTTAAGTATTCATTACTTTTTTTACTCATTTAGTTATTTATTCATTAAAAAATGAAGACGGTTATATATTCATTTTTTAGTTGGTTCTAATCTGCTAAAATTGTAAAATCTTTCACAATACATTTATTAATTTGAGGAAGGAAATGTCAAAAAAAGTCATTAATGACTTTTATAGGTAAAAGATAAATTAGCCCAAAAAACTTCATCATTTTTTTTGGTCATTGCAGATGGGCTTTCAAAAGTATTATTTCCAAAAATATCTTTATATTTTGTTATTCCTAATTCAGTAGTTTTTTTAGTAAAAAAACTTGAATCATCTAATTCTTTTATTATGTAATAAAATGATTTATACAACTCAAGTTTTTCATTTTTTTTATCTAAAATCCCAACAAAAACTTTATCGGTATAAATGTAAATAGAGTCATTAGATAATTCTACTTGATAATTTATGAGGTTTTTTCCTAAATGAAACTGAAGGGATTTATTTTTTAGATTAAGTTCAATTTTATTATACGGAGGTTCAGAATAGGAATTCCAATAATTTGGAATAATGCTTTCTTGTGGAATTTCCTTCACTCCTAAAGGACCTTTATATAAGACTATTTCATTTACCTTATAGGAATTGTCATAAATAAAATTGTAAGAAGTCTTTTCAGGCACTATTGTTTCAGTTTGATCATCATTTCTGCTACAAGAACTCATAGCCAAAGTGAGAAATACTAAATTTATTATTGTTTTCATGATTAATTAAAATGTGTTACCAAGTCTCATATAACAATTAAATAGCCAATTAAATTGTTTTTTTGCTTCCGTAAATATAAAAATTTTAGTTAAAAAATCATTACTTTTTTTATTCATTTAGTTATTTATTTATTTATTAGAAGAAAATCAAGATGATTTTATCTCCATTTTTTTTCGGCAGTTCTAATTTTCAATTATTGTAAAATCCTCTACAGTATATTTTTGATCCTCTTCAATATCTTTATTCCAGAAATTAGTCAATTGGTATTCTAAAGCACTTTTTAAAGCGCTATTATAAACCCATTCCGGTAAAGTAATTTTAAACTGTGGTTCATCTTCCACTTCGGTTATATCCTCCATCGAAGCCACTTTACTGTTAGGTAAGAAAAGCCAAACTTCATTTACTTTGTCAAAACTTTTTAATCTCGCCTTAACCGCAACTTTAGTAGACTTCTCCCCTTTGTCATACAATGCTGAAATCATTGTAATCATTTTTTCCGGTGCAGGATTTTTGATCTCCTCTAGTTTACTACTCCAAAAATCATCGTCAATCAACAATTTTTTGTCCTGAATTTCCAACTTAGATAGTGGGACAAAGAAAGTTTCCTCCTTACCAACTTCATCCACAAATGCTGATACTAAAATAGCGTTTTCTGTTCTTTTCTTTTCTGTAAATACTTCAAATGTTTTCATAATAGTAAATTTAGATATATAAAAATAACTGATTTTTATACGATTATATTGTATTCGATTAGTCGTTTAGTTGTTTATTGATTTCGTTTTATAATTGTTTAGTTTTTCCCTTCATAATATAATTAGTTATTACCTTAATAATATATTTAGTTATTTCGTTAAAATAGCGTGAGCTGTTCTCCTTGTACCTTATTATAGTAGTTGATAAAATCTTCAAGTTTAATAGGAGTAAGATCTACTTCATTTTCCGAATAAATAACATCACAAAGATTTTGTTCTTTTCCTTCAATTTGGAGTATTTTGCATCGGTAATCAAACCTTCCTCGAAATCGTTCAATAGAATAAATAATCAATGGGGTTTTTGTTTTTTTATGATAGCCGAGATAACCACGCTGTAAAACCCTATAATTTTTCAAGTCTTGTTCCAGTGTTTTGTACATTGCAGAATTCATATATTTATTTAGTTATTTAGATGTTTATTGATTACGTTATTTAATTAATAGTATTATCGTTCACTAGGAAAATATAATATTGAATTCTCCAACCACATTGTAAGTTCAAATATTTCGATGGAAGCCGACTGAAAATAATGTACTAAAATTACATTCAGATTTCCATCCTTGAGTTCGAGAGAAAATGTAATTTCATCAATCTTTGTAATTTTCCAAACTTGAAAATCTTCATTGAAGGCTTGCGGGCTTTTTTGTAGTTCTATGATATGGTCAACAATCGTAAAGGCATTTTTTGACTGTAAGTACCGATGTAGGGTAGTGGTGATAAAAAGATTTTTCATGATAGTATTTATTAAGTTAATTATTTGTTTAGTTATTACGTTTTATACTTGATTAGTTATTTATTTGGCAATGAGGACACTTTTCTTAATCTTGAAATTCGTTTGAAATTAACCTTGACAAAGGAGCTTTTGGAATTTGGTAAATATAAATGAACGCTGCGCTTTTATCTTTATTCGTATAATCGAGGTGTCTTTTTCTTTGCTAAATGTTTATAAAAATGTGAAGTATTTCTAAAACTGAAATAACGTAGAAGCAGGAAATGAATTTGCCTAGAAGGGTAGGTGGGTTCGTCAATATTTTAATTAATCGAAGAATTAATATTGATGGATTCCCAAATTCATTTTTTTTAGGAGACTTCCATTTTAATTTTGCATACAGAAAAACACCAGAAATAGGAGGAAAGGATAAGAGCTTCCGATTTTAGATATTTTAAACCTTAATGGCTGATATAAATTTGCTTTTTAGTTTTACCTACGACGAAAATGAATTTCCGAAACGTTGAACAACATTCATCTCAATTGACCCCAAAAATTGATTACCATATATAATCACGTGGTGGTCAAATTTTGATTATCTTTATTTCTTAAAATCAGAGCATTATGATTTGGTCTGCAAAATTAATCAACCATAGAAATGAGGATCGAATTGGTGTAAAGTTTGAGAAAGATAAAGAGTTGATCCAACGGATAAAACTAATTAGTGGAGCGCGATGGAGTCAGCAGAAAAAACTATGGCATATTCCGGATACACGGGAAAATAGAGAACGGTTTCAAATCGCACCGGAAGAAGACACCGTACTTTCATCGGAGGGTAGAAAACATCACGATTTATTTATACGGTGGCTTTCTTCCAAAAGATACAGTCCAAATACAATCAAAACCTATTCTGATGCACTACGATCATTTTTACTTTACTATAAGTCAAAAGACGTTTGTGAGCTCACCAATGCAGATGTTCTTGATTTTAATAATGATTACATTTTGACAAAAAAATTATCTGCCTCTTACCAGAACCAGATCATTAGCGCTATAAAATTATACTTTAGAACAATACGGGAAACGAAAATAGAAGCCGATAAACTTGACCGCCCTAAAAAACCAAAGACATTACCAAATGTTTTGAGTAAAGAGGAAGTTAAGATCATCCTCGAGGCTCATGCTAATTTGAAACACAAAATGATGCTTTCTTTGATCTACAGTTGTGGTTTACGATGCAGCGAATTACTCCAGCTAAGACCACTTGACATCGATTCTAAACGGAATATTGTTCTGATTAAGCAAGCAAAAGGTAAAAAAGATAGAATTACGCCTTTATCTCCAAAGATTTTAGAATTATTGAGAGTATATTACCAGCTTTACAAACCAAAAACCTATTTATTTGAGGGTCAAGAACCAGGTACTAATTATTCTGCAAAAAGTCTTCAGAGTGTATTAAAACAAGCATTACAAAAATGCGATATAAAAAAGCCCGTCACTTTACATTGGTTAAGGCACAGCTACGCCACTCACTTATTAGAAAGCGGCACTGATTTGCGATATATTCAAGAGTTATTAGGACATAACAGCAGCAGAACCACAGAAATCTATACGCACGTAAGCACAAAAAGTATACAACAGATCAAAAGTCCGTTTGATGATTTATAAAGAAAAAAAATATATCTTAGTCATCAGAAATAAGTCTCACGGAAATCAGACAAATACCTACCAAATACGTTGTATTTGTCTGACAAAGTAAGACATATAAACAAGTTGGGAAAAATCGCCCTTTGGGACGATTTTTCCCAACGGCCAGCTCGGCTTCGCCGACTGCCGGGAAACCATCGTTGCTTTCGCACGACGTTCTCCCAACAGTCGCCTTTGACGCATTCCGAAAAGAAGTTTGCAACTTCTTTTCAGAACGACGACAAAGCCGAGCTGGCCGTTATACGATATTTTAACTAAACATTACACAAGAATCCTTGAAAAGAAATATTGACCTATTTGACAATTTAACAGACACGGAATACCTTGAACTGAAAAAAATATTTTGTCACAAAAAATACAAGAAAGGCGAATTTATTTTAAAAGAAAACGATACAGTTCAAGATGTTTACTTCATATCATCAGGATTACTCAAACTATCTTATTTTAATAATGAAACGAGAGAATTTATTTTATCATTCGCTTTTGAAAATTGGTGGGAAACTGACTTTTCAGCATTTTTACATCAAACAAAAGCAACTTTAAATCTTCAATGTGTAGAAGATACAGAAGTTTTTAGTCTAAGTTATAGCAACTATAACAATATCTTAAAAAAATACGATTTGTACAACTATTTTCTACAAAAGTCAATTAGGGGACATATTGCTAATCAAAGAAGAATTTTATCGTTGATCGCTTTGTCACCCAAAGAGCGTTATGAACAATTTATACTTTTATATCCTACTCTTTTCCAGAGAATTCCAAAATCCGTATTAGCCCTTTATCTTGGGGTTTCAAGAGAGACTTTAAGCAGATTATACAAACAGACAAAAAAATAAAGTGATTTTGGTCACAACTGTATTTGGAAGAATAGTGAGAATTTTGCATTAAAGAAATAATTTAACAATTTAAACAATTAAAAAATGCAAAAAAACACTATCAACCCTTGGAGTTGGCAAGACTCAAGAAGTTATGTACAAGCAGTGGAAGTTAAAGATGTAAATAGTACACTGTATATTTCAGGGCAAACTGCAATATCTGATGAGGGAATATCAAGTGAGCAAGATATGCGTTCTCAATTAGTTCTTACTATTCAGAACTTAGAAAAAGTAATTAGAGTGGCTAATTACGAATTGAAAAATATTGTACGTTTAAATATTTATACTACCTCAAATGCTGAGCTTTTTGCAAATTTTGACATTCTACAAGAATGGATAAAAGCGAATGGAATAAAACAAACCTCTACTGTACTAGAAGTTAAAAGCCTTTTTGAGACACTAAAAGTGGAACTAGAAGCTACAGTAGTAAGATAAAAAACATCGTATAACAGCGATTTGGCATGATTGCGAATTTTGTGGTAAAATCAAGTTTACTTTTCGCAAGAAATTTATATTTTAACAGAAAATAATCAGTTCCGAACTTCGCAACCACGCCAAGCCGCAGAACGTTACCTACCATTTAAAAAAGATATGTATAAAAAGACAATAATATTAATAACATCACTATTTTTAACTTCTTGCGGAGTACAGACCCAAATTAATGAAAATGGGATAATTGCAAATGGTAAAATTAAACATAATCAAAAGATAGGTAAATGGACAACTACCAAAGATGGAAAAACCTTTAGTGTCGGTAAATATAAAAATGGAAAAGAAGCCGGAAATTGGAAATATTATTATCCAAATGGAAGTTTACACCAAAAAGGCAAATTCATAAATGGCGCAGGAAACGGTACATGGTATTACTATTATTCTGATGGAAATTTCATGGGTCAAGGCGAACAACGCGGTGATAAACAAATAGGTTTATGGAAATGGTATCATAAAAATGGACAACCATACACAGAAAGACTTTATGAAAATGGAAAAGTTTTGGAAATAAAAAGTTGTTTTGACAAAGTTGGAAAAAGTCTTGATTGCGGAAAATTGGAAAATGGTAATGGCTACATTATCTTTCATGACGTTGAAGATTATAAAAACCCTCCTAACAAATTAAAAGTTGAGAATGGTGATATTAAATGGAATGAATAAAAACGATAGGTAACAAGGTATTTCTATTAGCGGGTCGGAAGTTCCTATCATCAAGATTTTCGCTAATTGTTCAATTTATTATATTTACAAAGACCATTTATAAAAAAGTCCCCGCCAACAGAAATACCCAACCGTTGGGAAAAATCGCCCTTTGGGACGATTTTTCCCAACGGCCAGCTCGGCTTCGCCGACTGCCGGGAAACCATCGTTGCTTTCGCACGACGTTCTCCCAACAGTCGCCTTTGACGCATTCCGAAAAGAAGTTTGCAACTTCTTTTCAGAACGACGACAAAGCCGAGCTGGCCGTTACCAGTAATTTTAGAAATGAAAAAATTAACCAGAAGAAAATTTATAAAAACAGGAATACTAGCCACAACTGGATTAATTCTTTTAGACTCATTTTGGTTTGAAAAATATTTTATTGAATGGAATTATTTTGACATCTCAAAATCGGAAAAGAATAAAATAAGAATCATACAAATTTCGGATTTACATTTTGATCAATTAAGATTTTTCCACAAATCTATAGCGAAAAAAATAAATATACTGAAACCCGATTTAATATTTATCACTGGGGATTCTGTTGATAAAACAGAAAAAATAGAACATTTGAACTTATTCCTCAAATTAATTCATAATTCGATTAAAAAATATGCTATAACGGGAAATTGGGAATATTGGGGTAATGTTAATCTTGATGAACTTAAAAGTATCTATTCCCAAAATAATTGTGAATTGTTAATAAATGAGAATAGAACTATATCAATAAGAAACCGTGATATATCAATAATTGGAATTGACGATTTTATTGGCGGTAATGCTGATTTCGTTAAAGCGACTGAAAATCTAAAAGACTCTGCAACAAATATTGTTTTATCACACTGTCCTCAACATAGAGATATAATTACAAAACAAAAAGGAAATTTAAATATTGATTTAGTTCTTTCTGGTCATACTCACGGAGGACAAATTACCTTACTAGGAATTGTTCCATTCAAACCTCAAGGAAGTGGCAGATATTTAAAAGGTTGGTATAACGACTCAGAACCCAAAATGTATGTTTCAAAAGGAATTGGAACGAGTATTTTGCCTATTAGATTTGGGGCAAGAGCAGAAATGGTAGAAATAGAAATGTAAAAACTCCTGGTAACATATTCTATGACAAAAACCAAGCAAAAATTGAAAAAATTACGCGGCAAATTTGTGCAGATTGACAAAGTTTGATTCTCGTTGGATCACCGCAAAAATTCTGTAGACAATTTTGCATTTTATGTTGTTTAAAACCAACATCGTATGTTTTCCTTCCGATTTTTTTCGCGTGTAATATTCTTTAAGTTCAGGGTCGTATTTGATCGCAGTGAGCGACACCATATGCAGCAGCGATTTCATCTTTTTATCTGCCAGATGACTGACCCTCGTTTTTCCCTTGATGCTTGTTCCAGAGCTGTGTTCGAAAGGTGCAACGCCGGAATAACACGCAAATTTTCTTCCGTTTGTAAACGCTGTAAATCCTTTGGTAACCATCAAAAGATAGACTGAAGTGATCTCCCCAATTCCCGGAATACTTTTTAAAAGTTGTTGCTGTTTGTACAGCGTTTCATCTTCCCTAATTAGTTTTTTAATCCTGTCATCTAGCATTGAAAGCTGCTTTTTCAGGTATTTTACAGTTTGTCGGTTGATCGATTTTACACTTCCGAAAACTTCTTTGCTGAGGAACATTTCGTTTTCCATGGTTCTTTCAAAAACTTTAATGGCGGCGATGGTTTTTTCACGTTCAGCAAATACGATTTTAAGTTGCTGCAGATTCACTTCAGGAAGTACAGAAAGCGTTATTTTATCGGTATTTCGTTTGGCGTAAAAGGCAATTTCTTTGGCATCTACCTTATCGCTTTTGCCACGCGTAATTCCCAGGGAACGTTTTATTTCCAAAGCTGGAACCTGCGCGTAATCGAGTTCATTTTCGCTCAAAACTAAAGAGAGCAGGGAGGAATAAATACCGGTATTTTCGAAGACGAAAAGCATTTCTTCCAATTTGTGTCCGGTTTTTTTGAGATTTTTTAAAAATGAGTTTAGGGATTTTTCGGTGTTGAGAATCTGTCCTCTTTCAAGCTCTTGATCATCTGTTACCACACAATAATCTAGCGTTAATTTAGCCACATCAATTCCGAGGTAAGTTGTGTAATTTTTCATAATTTAGTTGGGTATTAAATTAAATGTTGAAATTCTTTAAAATCTTTATTAGATCTGGGTAATCTGGTATTCTATCTAAAGCTGTTTCAACCTTTTAAAACTAGGCAGAGGACTGATATGTTATTTGAGACTTCTACTCTCTAACGGTATTTCTAGTTCACCTCTGTCTTGTTTATTTAAAGGTATTAATTTTATGAATGTAAAGTAAAGACGGTATTTCTACAAGCGGGTATGAAGTTTTCATCGAAGATTTTAGCGATTAATTAAGTTTTTAGCAAGTAGAAAGATTTCGTATTTTTAGCCCGCCTGCAGAAATACCCAAACGTTGGGAAAAATCGCCCTTTGGGACGATTTTTCCCAACGGCCAGCTCGGCTTCGCCGACTGCCGGGAAACCGTCGTTGCTTTCGCACGACGTTCTCCCAACAGTCGCCTTTGACGCATTCCGAAAAGAAGTTTGCAACTTCTTTTCAGAACGACGACAAAGCCGAGCTGGCCGTTACCTGTAATTTCGCAAAACCACCGTCAAAAAAACAATCCAGAACTATGAAAAAAATTAATTTATTATTTGCTTTGCTCTTTATTTCAAGCTCCGCATTTGCTCAAAATCACAGGTTTATTTATGAATATTCTTTTAAAATTGATTCTCTTAATAAGGACAATATCACAAAAGAATTGATGAATTTAGATGTTTCCAAAGATGGCTCTAGTTTTTATAGCAGTGAACAATTTGTTTATGATTCTTTGACAAATGCTGAACTTACAAAAGCGAAAGCTATTCAGTCCACGCATATAGATTTAGGGAAAATAAGAAATAATTCAAAAGTTAGTTTTTCAGTCTCCAAAAATTATCAAAAATCTGACACTAAATTACACACTTCTATAAGTGGTGATAAATATGAAATTCCAGAAAGTGAGAATATTAATTGGACGATAGTACCTGAAATTTCTGAAATTAAAGGATACAAAGTTCAAAAAGCTACAACGAATTTTCTCGGAAGAAAATGGATAGCATGGTTTACAAATGATATTCAAATTCAAGATGGACCATATAAGTTCAAAGGTTTGCCTGGTTTAATTTTAAAAATTTCCGACGAAAAAAATGATCATATATTTAATTTTGTAGGAAGTAAAAAAATCAATCATTTTCCTTCAAACTCAGATTTTGACGATGAAAAAGAATTAACTATTTCGACGACAAAATTTAATCAACTTTGGAAAGACTATGTAAAAGATCCAGCTAAAAAAATCAAACTCATTTATGCAAGTTCAGAGGTTTCTAATATTACTGTGACAGACGCTAGTGGAAAAACACTAACACAATCTGAAGTTATTAGAAATAAGGAACAAAGAGTAAAAGATAATCTAAAAAAGACTAACAACTTTTTAGAATTGAGCTTATACAAATAAGAAACTCCAGGTAATCGAGTAGACGGCTCCGCTCATAATCGAACGGAGTACGCCTCTCACACCACCGTACGTACGGGTCTCGTATACGGCGGTTCGTATCTTGATGGGTTAAGTGATAGATGAAGTTCTAACATGGCGATGTATGCACGTTTCTTTAGCCTTGAAATAGTGATTGTTGTTCCTAAAATAGGACTTTGTGCGACTGCCCATCCTCCTTTCCGAGTTCGGCTATATGCATACGCAAGGCTTTGGTCGATTCCTAATCGAATGAGGTTTTTCCTCTTCCGTTCGGGCTTCTTCCAATCATGCCAAATGCAATACCGCAGTCGGTTTCTCAGCCATCCGTCAAAGTTGAGGAGTTTTCCTTTGATACTTGTTCCTCGAAAATAGTTTAACCATCCACGCTGAACTTCGTTAATCTTTTGGATACGCTCATCAAAACTTATCGGAGCGGTTTTTCGGGTGAGGGATTTTAGTCGCTCTTTCAATCGTGTCCACGCTTTCTTACCTACTACCAATTGGTATTTTCCCTTGTCCCCTTTCTTATATGTAGATTCGAATCCGAATCCCAGTAGTTCAAATTGTACTGGCTTTCTAACTCCACTTTTCTCACCATTAATAGTGAGTTTGAGTTTCGTTTTCAAGTACTTCTCTATGGCTTTTAGCGTTGCAGTTGCGTGGCTTTTATACTGGGTATAAATACTAAAATCATCTGCGTAGCGCACAAATCGAAGTTTACGTTTTGTCAATTCTTTATCCAACTCATTGAGCAGGATATTCGACAACAACGGACTTAAAGGTGAACCTTGCGGAACTCCTTTTCTTCGTTTGTGTAATTGACCATTGATTAGAATTGGAGCTCGTAACCATTTGCGGATTAAGCGCATGGTTATTGGGCATTTTACCTTTCGATAAAGTAAGTTAAGAAGGATGCAGTGGTCTACTTCATCAAAGAAGGTCTTTAGATCAATATCTACAATAAATGGATAACCTTCATGGATATGCTCCAACGCTTTACCAACTGCTTGGCGGGCGTTTTTGTTGGGTCTGAATCCATAACTGTGAACACTAAATTCATTCTCATAGTGTGGCATCAGAACTTGTGATACCGCTTGTTGTAACACTCTATCGGTTACTGTAGGTATTCCTAAAAGTCGGGTTTTACCGTTTCCTTTAGAAATCTCTACTCCAAGAATGGGTTGAGGAAGATAACACCTCTCTTTTATGGAAGAATAAAGTCGTGTTTTCTCTTTCCGAAGATAATCAGATAGTTCTTGCACGTTCATTCCGTCTACGCCAGCGCTGCCTTTATTCGCAATTACTTGCTCTAAGGCTCGTTGCATGTTGCGAGGATGTAATACTCTTTCAATCATTCTTGTTCTTTTACTTTAACCTGTTCCGCTTTCCCAAGGCTATTCCGTTTAACGGGAATTCCATTGTGAATTAAGAACCAAAATACGTTCAGTCCTTCCTTGGGTTGTGAGTCCTCCGATTTATTCATCGGCTCGTTGCTCCTAAGTACTATGACCTCTGCTGACTTCTTCGTTTTGCCAACTCGTGGCTACGAAGATCTCCCCAGGTAATGGCATCTTCTTTCACTCAATTCCTGCCGTATCTACATTTATGCACTTTTGTAATCTTAGGGCGTTACAATGATGTGCTTGCTTACCCATGCATAAATGCCTCCTATACGGTTCCTGTTCGTCAGTACCGAGTTTTGTAGTCTCGCTTCCTTCAGATGTAACCTCACGGTTACCACCCTTGCGACTTACTAATGGTTCAAGGCGTTACCCTCGCCCATAAGGGACTTGCACCCTCTAGATTAATTTCCTACTTTCGTAAGAGAAAGATGCCCATGCTGGGCACACACACAGTATTTCTACAAGCGGGTATGAAGTTTTAAATCGAAGATTTTAGCGATCAATTAAGTTTTTAGCAAGTAGAAAGTTTTCGTATTTTTAGCCCGCCTGCAGAAATACCCAAACGTTGGGAAAAATCGCCCTTTGGGACGATTTTTCCCAACGGCCAGCTCGGCTTCGCCGACTGCCGGGAAACCATCGTTGCTTTCGCACGACGTTCTCCCAACAGTCGCCTTTGACGCATTCCGAAAAGAAGTTTGCAACTTCTTTTCAGAACGACGACAAAGCCGAGCTGGCCATTAGCGGTAATGTTGCGAAACCTACAAGAAATGACTGAACTCGAAAAATATATAAAATCTTACTTTGGAGTTATTGACGCAGATGACTTAAAAAAGATAGTCGGATTATTCAAACTGACAACAATTAAAAAAGGAGACTTTTTATTGAAGGCAGGAAGACGATGCGAAAATTTAAGTTTTGTACAAGCAGGACTTTTGAGAATGTATATTTCGACAGACGAAAAAGAAATTACTCAATGGATTTCAACAAAGGGTTATTTTTCAACAGATTTATCAAGTTTTGTTTTTGAAACACCTTCTCGTTTTTCCATTCAGGCTTTGACAGACACAGAAGTTTACTCAATCCAAAAGACCGATTATAAATTAATTGGAACATTAGTTCCTAAATGGCACGAATTAGAAAAATCATTTATTGTGCGATGTTTTGTAATATTAGAAGATAGAATTTTTAGCCATTTATCAATGACAGCGGAAGAAAGGTATGATTACTTTTTTGAAAACAATAGAGAACTTTTTAACCACGTGCCTTTACAATATATTGCTTCAATGCTTGGAATGACACCTGAAACATTTAGTAGAATTAGAAAAAAACAGCTTTTGTGATTTCTTGATATTTGTCAAGAGCAAAATCTTTGTTTTGTCAGACTTTTGTAACGTAATAAAACACGAAACAAATAAAAACTTTAACAACAATGGCAAAAGAAATCAAAACAGAAATATTAATAAATGCGACACCTGAAAAAGTGTGGTCAATTTTAACAAGCTTTGACAATTATCCCAATTGGAATCCTTTCATAAAATTAATCAAAGGCGAAGTGAAAGTTGGTAATAAAATTAAAGTAAACATACAACCACCAAACTCAAAAGCAATGACTTTTAAACCAAGAGTGCTTGCTTTTGAAACTAACAAGGAGTTACGTTGGCTTGGACATTTATTATTTACAGGACTTTTTGACGGTGAACATAAATTTGAACTAATTGACAACGGAAACGGAACAATAACATTTAAACAAAGTGAGAAATTTAAAGGTATATTTATTGGACTTTTAAATTTGGAAAACACCAAAAATGGGTTTGAAGCAATGAATGAAAAGTTAAAAGAAATTGCAGAACGAAAATAAACACTACCGCTAACAGCACCTACCCAAAAGTGGCGGTTCAGTGGTTAAATCGAGCTTTCTACTTCTATCAAAGTTTCTGCTTGGTTGACAGTGAAGTGCTTCGAAATCGCCACCTTCGGGTAGCCGCAAAACGTTGGGCTGTGAAAAAACTCAGCTTTCCAATAATTCCTTAAGAAAACCAACCTTCCACACCTCAATAAATGCGTTTTAAGACCGGCTATTTTTTAGGCTGCAATTGATAATGTATTTTCCAAAGGAGCTAAAATAAACGCAAAACAAGTCTGTCTAAAAACAAAACAAGTTTTCGCTTTATAAGGTGACTTCCAGTTCTTCAATTTGGCAATTAATTCCGGAACTCCAAGAATATTTATCGCACGTTTGATGTTATACACCAGCATGATTAAACTGTGTTCACCATTTACTTTTTCAAGTCCCGTTAAATTCGTGTGATTGTAGCCCCACTGCCTTTTGATTGTTCCGAAAATATGCTCGTTGATCTCCTGCCGCTTTCGGTATAATTGCGCATTAGCTTGGTAGCGCTGATTGTTTTCTGCAACAGCATCGGCATATTGACTTCTATCAATCTCTCGGCCTCCTGTTCTGCTCGTACAAAGTGATTTTACAGGACATTCTTTACAAGCTGGAGTTCGGTATTTTTTGAAGTCGTAGCTGTCTCTATCGCGGGTTTTCTTGTGCCATCGTCCCGTCGTTTTTAAAACTTGGTTTGCCGGACAAGTGTAAGTGTCATCGTCTGTATTGTAAATGAATTTTGAAACAAAATAATCTGGTTGAGTGCCATTTTCGTTGCTTTTTCCCTGATCTGGATGCGCAACAATGGTGATAATGTTTTGCTCTTTGCATTGGGTGATTTCCCGACCATTGTGATAACCTTTGTCAACTAAAGCAGTGAATGTTTCAATTCCCAAATTCTCCTTAGCTTCAATTGCAATTACGCTCAAAGCATTACGATCATTACGATTAATGGTGTGTGTAGCCACAACCAAATTATATTGAGCATCAACAGCGGCTTGAATATTATAACTTACTTCTACAACTTGCCCCTGAACCAACAGTGCTCGTGAATCTTCATCGGTAGTACTTATCTGAGGTTCGCCACTTGCTTTTAGTTTTTCTTCTAAGACTTCGTAGCCGAGTTTATTTTTCTTTAATCTTTCAATCTTTTCCTGAATCTTAGTGATTGTCATGCTATTTTCTTTCTCGTCATTCTGAGCCAATTCATCCAGGTATTGCTGTGTTTCTCTTCAATATAAGCCAAGTGTTTATCAATTTTCTTTTGATTAAAATTGGCTTTTTTGCTGTTGTGTGCTCTACTTTTAGTACCGTCAATGGCGATGGTTTCTCCAGCAATTAGATCTGCATCTTTCAAAAAAGAAACGAATACTTTGAACAGCTTTTTTAAACCCGACGGATTGTTTTTTCTAAAATCAGAAATGCTGTGGTAATTGGGTACAAGTCCAAATAAAAGCCATTGTAATTCAATATTGCGCACACATTCTTTTTCGAGTTTCCGTGAACTCCGAAGTCCATTCAGATAACCATACAAATAGATTTTGAGAAATGTTTGCGTACTGAAACTCGGTCGTCCTTCCGTTTTTAGCATTTGCAGTTCAAAACCTAATGCTTTTAAATCGATATTCTCAACAAAGGCATCTACAAACCGAACCGAATTATCTTCAGAAATCGAATCTTCTAAACTTGTAAAAACCATTTGATTGCGGGCTATTCCTGTGATGTGTTGCATTATTAAATATACGAATTTCCTCCCGTATTATTGAAATAATTTAGCTATTTTTGAAGTAATAAACGGAGGTTTTTTCACAGACTGACGTTATCGGCAATTATATCAAAACAGCGTATGAAAACGACATTTCTATTTATATTTTTATTATTTTTTGCATACGTAAATTCGCAAAATAATCTGTATTGGTTTAAGAAAGATATTGAGAATACTTTTGTAAAAGATTCAACCAAAGATAAATCTTATCGAAGTCAAATGGGAGCAACATATTACTCGATTAGTAATAATTTTAAAAATGCTTTACAATCTTGGGACAGTTTTTTTGGCAGAGAAAAAAAGTATGACGAAAAACTTTTATTAGTCTTTGCAAAATATAAAGCGAAAAATGCAAAAAAAGAAATATTAAAGCGTGCAGAAAAAGAGCAAATTATTATACTGAACGAAGCACATCATAACGCAAGTCATAGAAATTTTGCAACTTCTTTACTTGAAGGATTATATAAAAAAGGATACCGTTATCTTGGAGTTGAGACACTACAACAGGATGATTCGCTAAGTATTAGAAAATTTGCAGTTCAATCAAGCGGATTTTATTCTAAAGAACCACAATTTGGACTTTTTCTCAAAGAAGCATTATCTCTCGGATTTAAAGTTTTTCCTTACGAATCTAAAGGAAATGGAAAAGAAAGGGAAATTGGTCAAGCAAATAACATTTTTAATTTTATGAACAATAACAAAAATGGTAAAATGCTAATTTTTTGTGGTTATGAACACGCTTTTGAAGGAATTCATCCAAATTGGGAAAAAGCGATGGCAGAAAGATTAAAAGATCTGACAGGAATTAACCCTTTTACAATCGACCAAACAAAATATTCCGAAAAAAGTCAAGAAAAATTTACCGAACCATTACTGAAATTTGTTAACAAAAAATATCCAACTATTCTAATAGATAATAAAGGGGAAATTTTCAATGGCGACAATAAGAATTTTTATACGGACGCAATAATAATTGGCTCATACTCAACATTTAAAAATGGAAAACCCACGTGGATGTTATCGAAAGCGAAGAAATACTTTCTAATTCCAAAAATTCAAAATCCAACTACTGCACTAGTTTTAGCCTACAAAGAAGGAGAATACAAAAAAGATGGAATTCCAGAAGACATTACAGAAATTGAAAGCTGGAATGACTCAAATTATTTAATTTTGGGAAAAGGAAATTATGACATCATTTATTTAGACAAAGATTACAAAGTAGTAAAATCTATAAAAACAAAAATAAAATAACTGCCGATAATCGAGTGGATGGCTCCGACATCAAATGACGGAGTGCACCCCTCACACCACCGTACGTACGGGTCTCGTATAGGGCGGTTCGCAAACCATCTTTCCAATCGCTCTTTACACCAATTGAAACTATTTCGTACTTTATGAAAAGGCTACAGATATTTCTGTTCCTTATCTAATTTCCGAAAGGATTGCGTTCAGTCCTTCCTTGGGTTGTGAGTCCTCCGATTTATTCATCGGCTCGTTGCTCCTAAGTACTATGACCTCTGCTGACTTCTTCGTTTTGCCAACTCGTGGCTACGAAGATCTCCCCAGGTAATGGCATCTTCTTTCACTCAATTCCTGCCGTATCTACATTTATGCACTTTTGTAATCTTAGGGCGTTACAATGATGTGCTTGCTTACCCATGCATAAATGCCTCCTATACGGTTCCTGTTCGTCAGTACCGAGTTTTGTAGTCTCGCTTCCTTCAGATGTAACCTCACGGTTACCACCCTTGAGACTTACTAATGGTTCAAGGCGTTACCCTCGCCCATAAGGGACTTGCACCCTCTAGATTAATTTCCTACTTTCGTAAGAGAAAGATGCCCATGCTGGGCACACACACAGTATTTCTACAAGCAGGTATGAAGTTTTCAGTTGAAGATTTTAGAGATTAATTAAGATTTTAGCAAGTAGAAAGTTTTCGTATTTTAGCCCGCCTGCAGAAATACCCAACCGTTAGCTACAATTTTAACAATCATATATGAAAGATAAAGATTTTATAAATATTGAAATTTTAGAGTCAATCTTAAATTATATTACAGATGATATCCGTAAACAGTTTAAGAGTAATTTAATATATGATAATAGAACAGAATATTTACTGGACATAAACAAATATGAAAGAAGTAGTGTTTTACTTGCAAATTATTACCAAGTAGATTTAAATGGAAAAGATTTAGCAGACACTTTATTAAAGTTAGTTTATGATACCTTAAATAATCCTTATTTTATTTTCGATTCTGATGATAATTTTCATATCGAAAATACTCTAGTAGAATTAGAGTCAGAGGAAAATTTCATGTTTAATAATCCCATTTATTCTTGGTTCGATTATTCTGATTGGAGTAATAATCATACAAGTGAATTAAAATATTTAGTACAAAAAATTTTACTTTCAAATGAGCAACATAGAAAATATAATTTAAACGAAATTGATCTACAAGTTTACAGGGAAATCATTAGTAACCCCGACTTAGCCAAATCAATAAATTGGAGAAACTTTGAATTTCTTCTAGCAAAAATTCTTGAAAAATTCGAATATGAAGTTGAAGTTTTAAAGGGCAGTAAAGATGGTGGAATTGATGTAATTGCACTTAAAAAAAATTCATCGTTTGGAAATGAAAGATATTTAATTCAAGCTAAAAAATGGTCTAATAAAGTTGGCGTCGATCCTGTAAGACAATTATTATGGGCACATAACGAATATAAAGTCACAAAATCATGTCTTATCACAACGTCAAAATTTACGAAGGGAGCTTGGGAATTGGCGGACAAATACAAATGGCAAATTGAGCTTAAGGATTATGGAAAATTAAATGAGTGGATTGATGAAGCAGTAAAAAAACTGTAGCTAATAACTAAGCTTTCGTTTTGTCTGCAAGACAAGAAATGAAAGCCCGTTGAACGGAAGCTCCGATGGCTTTTCAGCAGTATGATGGTCCTCTTATGGGGATGTCGTTTTTAGAATTTAGATACACAAAGCAGTTTTTCAGAAGAACTGCTTTTTTTTGTGGCGTTGGGTAGCCTTTATTGGTGGATTTCAGCGGTTTTTCCTCGCTTCAGAACTAAAGATTTTCGCTAATTGTTCATTTCGTTAAATTTACAAAACCCAGTTATAAAATCCCCGCCAACAGAAATACCCAACCGTTAGCTGTAATCGTTTCCAAAATCACGCAAATGATGAATAAAATACATTTTGATCAACTAAATTTTAAAGATAATAAAGCGCAATCTATTTTATTAATATTATGTGCTATTATTTTAATCTCTAACCTTTTTGAATTAATAAATTTTGAAAATCCGAAAATTGGAAAATTTATAAATGCATCTATTTTTTTATTTCTTGCTTTTATCTATTCTAAAATTTTTTGGTATAAAAACTTTGTTCAATGGAATAAAAAAGGAATTATGATTAAACTCAATGAATTTTGGGGGAAAAATTTCAAATTTGAAGAAATTAGGAATTATAGTTTCCAAAATAATGAATTGAGTATTTCAAAATATGACGGGCAAATTAAAATCTTTAGTTTACAAAATATTGATCCTGAAAGTATAGATAAACTCGCTAACATATTGAAGACTAACACTTAAAAAACGGCTGCAGATAATAACTAACCTTGAGCTTCGCTCTGTTCACTTCGTTCGAGTCGTTTTGTCTGCAAGACAAGAAACCGAAGGTTCGGCGAAGCCAAATGAATTGATAAATCACTGAGACCTTGAAAAAATAGAAATTACGAGTCGAGATCACCAAAGCAGTTTTTTAGAAGAACTGCTTTTTTTGTGGCGTTTGGTAGCCTTTGGAAGTGGTCTAAGGACTGAGTTATTAAAAATATACCTCTCCAGAAAAATATTAATTACAATTGCGGAAAACAATAGTCGGAAAAAACATATCTTAGTGATTAGAAATAAGTCTTACGAATATCAGACAAATACCTACCAAATACGTTGTATTTGTCTGACGAAGTAAGACATATAAACGAGTTGGGAAAAATCGCCCTTTGGGACGATTTTTCCCAACGACCAGCTCGGCTCCGCCAACTGTTGTGAAACCATCGTTGCATTCGCACGACGTTCTCCCAACAGTCGCCTTTGACGCATTCCGAAAAAGAAGTTTTCAACTCCTTTTTCAGAACGACGACAAAGCCGAGCTGGTCGTTACCTGCAACCCTTTCCAAACACAGCGCACAAAAAAAGCGACTAACATAGTCGCTTAAATGGTAAATTAATCGTTTAACATGACATTGTAAGTTGGATCTTCAATAACATTAACATCAATAATACTTTCTGCATTTTTAATAAGTTTTCTACAATCTTGACTTAAATGCTTCAAATGAATTTTTTTGTTTTGCTTAGAATAGCGGTGGGTAAGAACATTTAAAGCTTCAATTGCAGACATATCAACTACCCGACTTTCTTTAAAATCTACAATAACTTCTTCTGGATCACTTAAAACATCAAATTTTTCGGTGAAAGCAGCGGTAGAGCCAAAGAAAAGTGGCCCATAAATTTCGTAATGCTTAACACCCTTATCATCTATAAATTTTCTAGCTCTAATTCGTTTAGCATTATCCCAAGCAAAAACCAACGCAGCAATGATAACCCCAATTAAAACAGCCAAAGCCAGATTGTGTAGGAAAACAGTAACCAACGTAACCAACACCATCACCAATATATCGGACTTTGGAAATTTATTAAAAGTTCTCAGACTTGCCCATTCAAAAGTACCAATAGCGACCATAATCATCAAACCTGTAAGTGCAGCCATCGGGACTCTTTCGATTAAACTACTTCCAAACATTACAAAAACAAGCAACATTACAGACGCTACAATTCCCGACAATCTTGCTCTTGCACCGTTGGAAACGTTTATTAAACTTTGCCCTAACATTGCACAGCCACCCATTCCCGAAAAGAAACCCGACAAAATATTGGCTGTTCCTTGTGCTACGGCTTCTCTGTTGCTATGCCCGTGACTTTCGGTAAGTTCATCAACAATATTTAAGGTAAGTAAACTTTCGATCAAACCAACACCCGCAACAATAGCAGCATACGGAAAAATAATTTGAAGTGTTTCTAAATCAATAGGTATTTGCGGGATATGGAACGGAGGAAATCCACCTTTTATAGAAGCAATATCGCCCACTGTTTTGGTGTCTAATTTCAAAAAATAAACCAGTCCGAAAACAACTAAAATAGCCGTAAGTGAGGCAGGAACAGCTTTAGTGATTTTTGGCAATCCCCAAATAATTAACATCGTTAAACCCACCAACGCTAACA